>JADZFI010000318.1 GCA_020850025.1 Saprospiraceae bacterium | reverse complement strand
TCGACAAACCCTTCGTGCTCAATGTGGAGTTACAGCCTTTGGCCACCACCGCAGCCGACAAGGCTAAAGCCAAACCGGTGGTGTTGCGCAACGTATTTTTTGAAACCGGCTCCTCCACCCTTCGCCCCGAGTCGAAAGCCGAACTCGACCGGCTGGCGCAACTGTTGGTGGAGAATGCAACAGTGAACATCCAGATCAACGGGCATACCGATAATGTGGGCGATGAAAAAGCCAACCTCACGCTCTCCGAAGCCCGCGCCAAAGCAGTGCAGGATTATTTGCTGGGAAAATCCATCCCGGCAGCGCGTCTGCGGTATAAAGGATTTGGAGAATCACAACCTTTGGACACCAACGACACCCCGGAGGGGCGGGCGCGCAACAGAAGAACGGAGTTTGAGATGTTTTAAAATTTACTCCCCGTGCAACCACTCCAGGGCATTGCGGTGGAAAATTTTATCCAGCGTAGCGGAAGGCAAGCCCATTTCCGTGATGAATTTTCCGATTTCCAGATCGCCCAGCGGGAACGGGTAATCGGTGCCGAGACAAACCTTGTCTTCTCCCACCACCTCCAGAATATAGCGCAGTAATTGCGGGTCGTGGGTAGCAGAATCGTACCAAAAACGGCTCAGATATTCCCGCGGAGATACCGGATTATCCACCGCTACCAGATCCGGCCGGCAATTAAAGCCATGTTCAATGCGTCCGATGGTGGGCACGAAGGAGCCGCCGGCATGAGCCAGGCAAACCCGGAGCTTTGGGAGTCGCTCCATCACTCCGCCGAACACCAGGGAGCAGGCAGCACGGGCGGTTTCAGCCGGCATGCCCACCAGCCAGGGGAGCCAGTATTTGCGCATCTCAGCTTCTCCCATCATTTCCCAGGGGTGAACAAAAACGGCCATGTTCAGGCGTTCGCAGGCTTCAAAAATGGGGAAGAACTGCGGTTCACTGAGGTTTTTTTGGTTAACATTGGAGCCAATCTGCACTCCCGGGAAGCCCAGCGCGTGCAAACGCTCCAGCTCCTGAATGGCCAGGTCGGTATCCTGCATCGGGATGGTGCCCAATGCCACATAATGCTCCGGGTAATCGTCTACAACGCCCGCAAGGTGGTCGTTCAGGAACATGGAAAGATCCAGGCAGTCGGCAGGTTTGGCCCAGTAGCTGAACATGACTGGGATGGTACAAACTATCTGCACCGGCGTGTTGAAATGAGCGTACTCGTGTATCCTGAGCTGCGGATCCCAGCAGTTGGAAGCTATTTCCCGGAAAAAAGTGTTGCCTTTCATCATACGGGCAAAGCCGGGGATATGATGTTCCAGGTGTATAAATTCGCCATACCCGAATTTGTCGGCAAAATTGGGCAGCCGTTCGGGCAGGATATGGGTGTGCATGTCTATCTTTTTCATCGGAGCAATGATAAGGCACTTTGCAGGATTTTCTTTCGTCTTTCCGCGACAATGGCTTTCAGATACCCTGATAAACCTTCATTCGTGACGTACCTTTGCGCTCCATAACTACATTTTCATGAAAAAACTTTGCTTGCTTTTTGCTTTTTGTGTCTGCTTTTTCGTTCAAAATTGGGCGCAGGGCAATTACTCCTTTCAATTCCTGGGACATTGGGACGACAATACCCTGCCTATTGCTGCCCCAGGTAATTTGAACTTACAATACAGCGGCTGCTGGGGAATTGCCGTGAACGGTCGGGAATACGCTGTAGTGGGTGGCGCTGAACACGTGTTATTTTTTGATATTACCGAACCAACTACCCCCCAACTGGTGGGTAAATTCCAGGGTTCCGCCAATACTGTTTGGCGGGAATTCAAATCCTACAAAGACCGCATCTACGCAGTATCTGACGGCACCACCGAGGGCCTCATGATTTTCGATATGAGCCATGCTGAAGATACCATTGTGCGAACCTACTGGAGCAACGAACTTTTTGAAAGAGCGCATACCATCACCCTCGACACCACTTCAGGGCGCATTTACCTCAATGGCGGCACTGCCACAGAGGGCATCATTGTGCTCGATGTAAGCCAGAATCCGGATCAGCCCACATTCATTACGCATGCCAGCTTTCAGGGCGGGGGACTGCACGATTCTTATGTGCGCAACGATACCATTTACGCCTCCTCCGGTTTCGAAGGGTTTTACATCTACGATATGAAAAACCCGCTTACGCCGCAATTGCTGGCGCACATCAACACAGGAGGCTACAACCACAATTCCTGGTTGAATACTGAGGGAACCTACGCCTACTACACGGAAGAAATTCCGGCCGGGCAACCGGTCAGGATCATTGATTTGCAATTGCTTTCCATGGGGGAGATTGAGGTAATAGGATCTTTCCTGGACAAGTTTTCTGTTGACAATGGCGATAAAACGGCTATCCCGCACAACGTCTACATCAAAGACAACATCCTGTTCAATTCTCAGTATGAGGATGGACTGCTGGCCTATGATATCAGCAATCCCACTCAGCCGGTGCTGCTGGCTCATTACGATACCCACCCGGAAAACCCCGTGTACAACGGCTATTTCGGCAACTGGGGCAATTACCCATGGCTGCCGTCCGGAAACATCATTACCTGCGATATGCAGAACGGTTTGTACATGGTGTCGCTCAAAGAAGCGGTGAACACCCAGGAGCCTCGTCAGGACCTGTTGGTACAAATACAACCCAATCCGGTACAGGATCAAATGCTGATCAGCCTTCAATCCGGCGCCACGGAAAACGCCTGGCAATGGACCCTGAGCAACGCTGCCGGTCAAATGCTTTTGTCTGGACAGGAAAGCACTCCACAAGCTCGCGTTCAACTCCAAAATCTGCCGGCCGGAATGTATTTCGTTCAAATCCGGGATGAGGAAGGCAAAACTGCTGTTAAAAAGGTGGTGGTAGAGTAAAATAATATCACCGGATGCAGGGCGGGCTGAACCATTTCACCAGAATAGTGTTTAGCCCCCTTCCATCCGGGATAAAAACGGCGGCTGAACCCGCCGGTACATTAAACCGGGCGACCACAAGGGTCGCCCCTACGTAAACCCTTCAAACCTCTCAAACTATGGCGGCCAAGCCCGCCGGTACATCAAACCCCTCAAACATCGGCGGCTAAACCCGTCAGTACACCATGCCCATGAGTAAGCACGGAAAAGCACTGGTCGCCATGTCGGGCGGAATAGACAGCACGATGACTGCGGTTCTTCTGCACGAAGAAGGCTGGGAAGTGGTAGGTATTACCATGAAAACCTGGGACTATGCTACCAGCGGGGGTTCCAAGAAGGAAACCGGCTGCTGTTCGCTGGACAGCATCAACGATGCCCGGCAGGTAGCGGTTAAACTGGGGTTCCACCATTTCATCGTGGATATCCGCGAGGAGTTTGGCGATTATGTGATTGATAATTTTGTAGACGAGTACATGGCGGGCCGAACGCCCAATCCGTGTGTTTTGTGCAATACCCACATCAAGTGGAACTCCCTGTTGCGCCGGGCCGATATGCTGGATTGCGCCTTTATTGCCACCGGCCACTACGGCATTATCAACGAGCTGGATGGCCGCAAGTACATTACACGGGCCAAAGACCTCTCAAAAGATCAGAGTTATGTGTTGTGGGGCCTCAGTCAGGAGTGCCTTCACCGCACCCGCATGCCTTTGGGCATTTACACCAAAGCCGAAGTGCGCCAGATGGCTGCCGAACGCGGCTGGGACGATTTGAGTAAAAAAGCGGAGAGTTACGAGATCTGCTTCGTGCCGGACAACGACTATCGGGGCTTTTTGCGCCGCCGCGTAGAGGGGCTGGATGAACAGGTAGCCGGCGGCCATTTTGTGGATGCTTCAGGTAAAATCCTGGGCAAACACGAGGGTTATCCGTTTTATACCATCGGGCAACGCAAGGGGCTGGGCATTGCCCTGGGCGAACCCATGTTCGTCACAGAGATTCGCCCCGAAACCAATACGGTGGTGCTGGGTCGTGAAGATGATCTCATCCGCAATTCTATGATGGTGGGCAAGGTGAATTTGATGAAATACGCTCAGGTGCCTGAATCGGGCCTGGAAGCCGTAACCAAAGTGCGCTATCGCGATGGCGGTACTTTCAGCACCTTACATGCCGTAGGAAACGATGTGGAAGTCCATTTCCATGCCAATGTAAAAGGCATTGCCCCGGGCCAGAGCGCCGTTTTTTACGAGGGCGATGATGTAATAGGCGGCGGCATTATTTACGGCAGCATGTAAGATTAACCTCGGAGAGGTCCAACATCAATAGGCCATGGAATTATACCTCCTTTGCGCATTTGCCTTTCTTGCCGGGTTTATCGACAGCATTGTGGGGGGCGGCGGGCTGGTACAAATACCGGCCTTTTTTGTGTTGTATCCGCAGCTCAGCGTACCCAATGTTATCAGCACCAACCGACTGGCCTCGGCAGTTGGCACCTCTGTGGCCGCCCTGAATTATGCCAGAAGTGTAAAAATTCCCTGGAAAACAGTGCTTTGGGCCGGAGTTGCCGCCGCCATCCTGTCGTATCTGGGAGCTACCGTGCAAAGTTTATTGCCATCGTCGGTGCTCAAGCCCATTATTCTGGTACTGATCATCCTTATTGCCATTTACACGTACCGGAAAAAAGACCTGGGTCAAACCGAGCATTTCCGGGTAGCGCCGGAGAAACTGCACTGGTGGACGGCAGGCATAGGCGGGGTGCTGGGATTTTACAACGGATTTGTGGGCCCAGGCACCGGAAGCCTGCTGGTTTTTGGCTTTGTCAGCGTAATTGGATACAGTTTTTTGAGTTCATCGGCCATATCCAAAATCGTGAACGTCATTGCCGACGTTTCTTCCCTTATCTTTTTCCTGATCAACAAACAGGTGCTTTTTAAGCTGGCATTTCCCATGATGGCCTGCAATGTTGCGGGCTCCTACCTTGGCAGTCGCATGGCCGTTCTGCGCGGCAACGCATTTATCCGCAAGGTCTTTCTCGTGGTAGTGGCGGGAATTGTGGCGCG
>JADZFI010000317.1 GCA_020850025.1 Saprospiraceae bacterium | reverse complement strand
AATCGGCGAAACGCATCCCGAATCGGCGCCGGTTTTTCTGGCCAAGGCTGAAAGCGTGGGCGCGACTATCGTCTTTGCCGACCAGCATTTTCAGGCACAGGAGGTGTCGGCCAAAAACTGGCAGCATACTTCGTACCGGATTCAAAGGGATCAGAAGGTCGTTTTTGAAGATCTGGAACTTGCCGCCTCCGGGCCATTTCAAACCAAAAACCTGTGTACGCTGCTGCAGGCAATAGAGGCGCTGAATGAGCGACCGGCATTTCATCAAAAATTTCAGGAGCCGGAGCTGCGCCAGGCCCTGCAAAATCTGCCACAACTTACCCGTTTCATGGGGCGCTGGCAGGTCATTGGGCAAAATCCCACCGTGTTGTGCGACAGTGCACACAACGAGGGCGGACTGCGGGTGGCCTTTGAAAAGGTGCAGTCAATCATGGCAGAAAACCGCCGCTCAGGGGAGTCTCACCTACATATTGTGACCGGTTTTGTGAACGATAAGGATGTTGACAAAGCCCTGGAGTTGTTTCCCACCGAGGCCCAATACTATTTTGCCAAAGCCAATATTCCCCGGGGTTTAGAGTCAAGCGTTTTACAGGAAAAAGCCGCCTCCTACAGTCTGCAGGGCAAATGCTACAGCTCTGTAAAGAACGCCTTAAAAGCAGCCAAACGCCATGCCGCCCCACAGGATCTCATTCTGGTGATAGGCAGCATTTTCGTCGTGGCTGAAGTTTTGTAATACCTTTCATAATATTTCCACCCAAATCCCGCCCCCACCACCTATTTTTGCCCCAAGTCGTCCACCGTCCACCGTAAGCCGTAAATCGTTAACCGTGCAATCCACACTCTCCAAATACAACTTCCTGTACGATTTCGGTCGGTACCTCATCATGATGAAACATGCGTTGAGCCGACCGGAAAAGCTCTCCATGTACTACAAGGAGACTATGCGCCAGATGAACGACATCGGCATTGGCTCTCTGATCATAGTCTGCCTGATCTCGGTTTTTATCGGAGCGGTGGCGGCCATTCAGTTTGCTTATCAGTTGGATGGGCAGCTGGTGCCGAGGTATTACATAGGATACATCGTGCGCGATTTGGCTTTAATCGAGTTGTCGCCTACCATCACCTGTCTGGTTTTGGCCGGCAAAGTGGGCTCCAATATGGCAGCGGAGATAGGGGGGATGCGTCAGAAGGAACATATTGACGCCATGGAAGTGATGGGGGTTAACACGGCAGCCTATCTCATTTCGCCCAAATTGATTGCTGCGCTGTTTGTGATTCCGCTTTTGGTAACTTTTTCCGCCTTTGTTGCCGTAATAGGTGGTTACCTGTCCAGCGTTCCCACCGGACTAATCACCGACGATGAATACGTGCAGGGCGTACGATCCTTTTTCGTGCCCTACAACGTATTCATGATGTACGTAAAATCATTCGTATTTGCGTACATCCTGACCACCGTGTCCTGCTATCAGGGCTATTTTGTTAAAGGAGGCAGCATAGAACTTGGTCAGGCCAGCACGCGGGCGGTGGTATATTCCGATATTCTGATCCTGCTGGCGGATTACCTGATTGCTGTGTTGTTAACCGGTTGATTTTCAAGTAAAAACAAACAAAAATGAGTGCATTAAGAAGCATAATCGAAGCTGCGTGGCAAGATCGCACGTTGCTGCAGGGAGATGAAGCCAAAAAAGCTGTACGCGATGTTGTTGCTATGTTGGATGCCGGGGAAATCCGTGTAGCGGAGCCGGATGCAGAAGGCGTTTGGATAACCCATGAATGGGTAAAAAAAGCCATTGTTATGTATTTCCCTATTCAGGAAATGCAAACCATCGAAGTAGGACCCTTTGAATTTCACGATAAAATTCCCCTCAAAAGCGGTTTTGCGCAAAAAGGGGTACGGGTGGTGCCACATGCATTGGCTCGTTATGGCGCGTTCATCGAGAAAGGCGCTATTCTAATGCCTTCGTACGTCAACATTGGCGCATGGGTAGGCTCCGGCACCATGGTGGACACCTGGGCTACCGTAGGCTCCTGTGCACAGATTGGCCGGAATGTACACCTGGCCGGCGGCGTAGGCATTGGCGGCGTGCTGGAGCCCCCGCAAGCCACCCCGACCATCATCGAAGATGAGTGTTTTATCGGCTCCCGCTGCATTGTGGTGGAGGGCGTGCACGTTGGTCGCGAAGCCGTTCTGGGCGCCAATGTGGTGCTCACCCAAAGCACCCATATCATTGACGTTACTGGCGCCGAGCCCAAAGTGTTCAAAGGCAAGGTCCCGCCACGCTCGGTGGTTATACCCGGTACCTACACCAAAAAATTCCCGGCAGGCGAATACCAGGTAGCCTGTGCCCTCATCATTGGCGAACGCAAGGAAAGCACCGACAAAAAAGTGTCGCTCAACGATGCGCTCAGAGAGTTCAGTGTAAGTGTTTGAGTGTGCGAGTGTTCGAGTGTGCGAGTTGGCGTTCGGCATAAGCAGGCTCATCCCCCAGGCAGCCTAACCACAACCCAGGCGTAACCCCAACTCGAACACTCGAAAACCCAAACACTCAAACACTTCAGCACCTTGTCTCCAACCATCGAAATCCGAACCACTCAAAACGTAACCATCGAGTACGAACTCGCAGGTTTGCGGGAGCGTGCTATGGCCTGGTTGCTCGACTCCGCCATTGTAGGCAGCGGTTATTATTTGTTTCTGCTGTTGATAATGATGGTTGCTCCCGGTATGGACAATGCCTGGGGTGTTTTTATTGGCATATTGTTATTTCTGGCTTATTTCCTCTATCATATATTATTTGAAATCATACGCCGCGGACAAAGTCCGGGAAAAATGGCCATGAACATAAAGGTAGTACGCCTCGACGGCAAGGATCCGGAATGGAGCGATGTCACCCTGCGGGCATTACTACAATTGGTGGATTCCATCTTCTGCCTCGGGTTGGTGGGGGGATTGCTCATTAAAACCACGGCCAAAGCCCAGCGATTGGGCGACATGGCCGCCAATACCACCCTCATAAAACTGCAAAGCTCCACCCATGCGTTCCGACTGAACGACATCCTGAATATCTCTTCCCTGCAAAACTATACGCCTGTTTACCCGCAAGTGCGCAATCTCAGCGAGCGCGATATGATTTTTGTCAAAACAGTGCTCACCCGACTTAATACCTATCCTAATCAGGCGCATGAAGAGCTGCTGGAAGACCTCGTTACCAAACTCATGCCCATCCTTGGTATCGAACACCGGCCATTCAACCGGATTGATTTTTTAAAAACATTGCTGAAAGATTACATCGTGCTTACACGTTAACAAGCATTGAAACCAAACCCTTTTCTGCTTCCAGTGTTTGTCTTTTTTGCGGATAATGGCATTTGACCATTTTTATCAGGCAGCCTTATCCACTTTTTTGTAATCTTGTCATCCCATAAGCCGTAAGCCGTAAACCGTCCACCGTAGGCCGTAAACCGTAAGCCGTCAATGAAACAAAAACTGCCACTCCTCTTTTTTTTACTCCTGGCGCTGCCGGCAGCCCTGTTTGCCACCCACAACCGGGCGGGAGAGATCCATATCGAGCAAATTGGTCCGCTCACTGTGAGGGCTACCATCATTACCTGGACCAAAACCAGCAGTGTGAATGCCGACCGCGATACGCTGGAGATCAACTGGGGGGACGGTATCATACAAAAAGTGCCGCGCAACAATGGCGGAGGTTTTCCACCACAGGGCGTACCGCTGGCCAATGATATCAAGTACAACACCTATGTAGCCGAACACACCTTTGCGGGGCCGAGTACCTATACCATTAGCATGACCGACCAAAACCGCATTGGAGGTATCATCAATGTGAACCCGCCGGCGTCTGACAATGTTCCTTTCCATATACAAACTACCTACACCTTTCAGGACGCCCAGTTTGGCGGAATGAATTCAACACCTTATCTGCTTCAACCTCCGGTAGATAACGCCTGTGTAGGCAAACCCTTCAAGCACAATCCCAATGCCTCCGATCCGGATGGAGACAGTCTTTCCTACCAATTGATTGTACCGCTTCAGGGGGCCAATGCCAATGTGCCCAATTATTCCTTTCCCAATGAAATAGGGTTTGGCCTGGATAACAATTTCAGCCTGGATCCTGTAACGGGCGACATCCTTTGGCAATCGCCCAAAGTGCCCGGCACTTACAACATCGCCTTTGAAATTATCTCCTGGCGAAAAGGCAAGGTGATAGACCGCACCATTCGGGATATGCAGATTTTCGTATCCGCTTGCAACAATAACCCGCCAGTGGTGGAGGCTATCAATAAAATCTGTGTGGTAGCTGGTCAGGAAGTGGACTTCACAGTCCTGGGTACCGATATTGATACAAACGATCTGATCCTGCTTACCGCCCTGGGGGCTCCTTTAACCTCCCAATACAGCAAAGCCATTTTTGATGCGCCGGAAGATTGGGGTAAACCTCCCGTTACCGGCAGATTTACCTGGAAAACTGCCTGCGAACACGTATCCAACCAGCCTTACACCGTAGTATTCAAAGCTACCGACTCGCTTACCACCCCGCAATTGGCAGATCTGTACACTGTTTCAATCAAGGTGGTCGGACCCGCACCTGAGGATGTTCAGGCAGATGCCTCCCAGGGGGTTATTGAGCTTAGCTGGGAAAAACCCTATGTGTGTGAGGATGCCGCCAATAACTATTTTCTCGGATTCTCCGTCTGGCGCCGCGAGGGCAGCAATCCGTTTGTGCCGGATACCTGCGAGCCCGGATTGACCGGCAAGGGTTACACCCAGTTGATTGCGGTAACCAAAGCTGTAAAAGACGGACGCTACTTTTTTCAGGACGATCAGGTGGAGCGCGGTAAAACCTACTGTTACCGGATTCTGGCCAAATTTGCCCGCACTTCGGCCGGAGGTTATCCTTATAACATTGTAGAAAGCCTGGCCTCCGAGGAGGTATGCGCCCAACTCCCGCGCGATCTCCCACTCATCACCAATGTATCGGTGGAAGCCACCAGCACAACCGATGGCCGCATGCGGCTCGCCTGGTCCAAGCCGGTGGCCGCCGATCTGGATACCATCATCAATCATGGCCCTTACCGTTATCAACTGCTCCGGGCGCCCGGATTTACCGGCGGCGCCTTCGAAGACGTGCCGGGGGCATCATTCGTGGCCAATGAATTCTGGTTGGCCAACGATACCATTTTTGAATTCGATGAAGGGCTGAATACCTCTGCCGGACCTTACCGGTACAGGGTTGATTTTTACGTAAAAGGCAATATACTGTTGGGCAATACGCGTGATGCTTCTTCTGTATTCCTTTCGGTGGCTTCCACCGATCAAACCAATATCTTATCCTGGGAGCACAATGTGCCCTGGAACAATTACAGCTATCGCATATTGCGGAAAAATGCCCAAACAGGTTTGTTTGACTCCATTGGCATTTCCTCCACCAAAAGCTATGAAGACAGGGGGCTTGTTAACGGCATAGAATATTGCTATTACGTGGAAAGCGAAGGAACTTACAGCATAAGCGGCTTGCTCAATCCCCTGCTGAATAAGTCGCAGGAGGCGTGTGGGGTCCCGATTGATACCGTGCCACCCTGTCCGCCCGTACTCAGCATACGAAATCTCTGCGACGACCCGGAACTAGATAACCAAGGGCCGCCATTTTTGAATGTATTGTCGTGGACCAACCCCAATGCTGCTTGTGGCGGCACCGACGATGCGGTAGCTTACAATGTTTGGTATGCCCCCCTGGAGGATGCTCCGCTCGAACTGCTGACCAGCCAGGAAGGTGCGGAGAATACCACGTTTACTCACGGGCTGACAGAGCAGCTGGCCGGTTGTTATGCGGTGTCGGCCATTGATTCAGTAGGCAATGAGAGTTTGTTGAGCAATTTGGTTTGTGTGGACAACTGCCCTAACTATGAATTGCCCAACGCCTTTACGCCCAATGGCGACGGCGCCAATGATCTCTACACACCCTTCCCCGGCTGGCGTTTTGTGGCCAGCATCGATCTGCAGATTTTTAACCGCTGGGGCAATTTGGTTTTCCAAACTACCCAGCCGCAAATAAACTGGACCGGCGCCAATGAAAACGGCAAAGCATTGGCAGAAGGCACCTATTTTTATACCTGCAGGGTTTATGAACAGCGGGTAGAAGGAGTTGTGCTACGGCCTGAAATCATGAGGGGGTATATTGAGTTGATCCGGGGCGACTAAGGGGATGCGGTTTGATCACCAGTCTCAAACTCTGGTCGTAAGTCAGGTAGTTCCAAACCCAGTTCAGGAAAACGAACACCTTGTTTTTGGTGCCAAGGATGTACAAAAGGTGTATGAAGAGCCACATCATCCAGGCCAGGATGCCCTGTGTTTTCCAATAAGGTAAATCGGCCACAGCCTTGTGCCGACCAATAGTGGCCATGCTGCCGAGATCCTTGTACCGGAAGGGTTGCATTTGACCTCCTTTCAGCTGGCGAATGAGATTATTAGCCAGCATTTTTCCTTGTTGCATAGCCGGTTGAGCCACCTGTGGATGCCCGTTGGGCCAGGCAGGCTCGTGTGTCTGAAGGGCAATATCACCGAGAGCAAATACGTCCTTCATACCCGATACTTCATTAAATTCATTGCAAAACAAGCGGTTGCCACGGGCTACAGACGCCTGGGGGATTCCTTCTATTTTGTTTCCGATGATCCCTGCTGCCCAAATGACCTTGTCGGCCCGAATGGTAGTGCCGTCGTCCAGGGTTACTTCCTTGCCATCATATCCTTTTACCACCTTGTCGAGCCAGAGCTCCACGCCTAACTCTTTCAAAAACTTTTCCGATTGTGCAGAAGCTTCTTCCGACATGGCATTCAGCACTCTTGGCGCGCCGTGGATGAGGTGAATTTGTATTTCATCGCTATTGAGGTCCTGATAGTCCTTCCGGATAATATGCCGTTTCATCTCCGCCAGAGAACCAGCCACTTCCACTCCGGTAGCGCCACCACCAACAACCACGATGTCCAGATAGCGTTGCCGGTCGTCGTAGCCATCCGCAGTAACGGCTTTTTCGTAATCTTCAAAGATGGCGTTGCGCAGGTAGAGCGCTTCGCTTACCGATTTCATGGGAATGGCATGGGCGCGCAATTGCTCGTTCCCGAACCAGTTGGTGTCTGCGCCCATAGCAAGCACCAGATAATCGTACTTTAGTGAACCTATTTCCGTGTCAATTTCATGTGCTTCCGGTCGGACGCCGAGCACTTTGGCCATACGGACGAACACATTTTTTTGCCCTTGAAATACCTTTCTGAAAGGGAAAACAATGCTGGAAGGTTCCAGGCCTGCCATGGCTACCTGATAAAACAGCGGTTGAAACTGATGGTAGTTGTTTTTGTCAAACAGAACGACCTGGAAAGCCTTGTTCTTCGCCAGTCTTCTGGCCACGGTAAGACCGGCAAACCCGCCGCCTACAATCACCACCCGTCGTTGTTCGGTATCGGGGATGTTACATTTCATAGGATGGAATTTCTTTATTAAACCATTTTCATGAACGCAGTGTTTATTATTTTAACGTAAAAAATCGGGTTTGGCCTGGTAATTGTATAAAAAAGCCTGTACGTTTGCTGTACGCAATGATTAATATGCATCCTCATTTTGCACCTGTTTGCTGTTGTTGTTGTCCCTCCGTTCGGAAAGGGCCCGGCATTGGCATAAGGTAAAAAGAGGCAATCATTCACCTGTTTTTAACCGCAACAAAGCACCCTTTCCAGCATACGGCCGGAAAGGGTGCTTTGTTTTTACCGTCATTCACTAAAATATTCCAATCATTCATGAAAGCGAACAACATTCTGGAAACCATCGGAAACACCCCGCACGTGCGCATCAACCGCCTGTTTGGCCGCACGCACGAAGTGTGGGTCAAACTGGAACGCGCCAACCCCGGGGGAAGCATCAAAGACCGTATTGCCCTGGCCATGATCGAAGATGCCGAGCAACGTGGCCTGCTGAAAGAGGGCAGCGTGATCATTGAGCCCACCAGCGGTAATACCGGCATTGGTTTGGCTATGGTGGCTGCAGTAAAGGGATATCCACTCATCCTTGTCATGCCTGAAAGCATGAGTGTGGAGCGGCGCCGGCTCATGGCGGCCTATGGCGCCAGGTTCGACCTCACTCCGCGCGAAAAAGGGATGAAGGGCGCCATAGCGCGCGCACAGGAACTGCTGGAGCAAATTCCCAATGCCTGGATGCCGCAGCAATTTGAAAATGAAGCCAATATTGCTGTGCACAAAGCCACTACGGTTCAGGAGATACTGGCCGATTTCCCGGAAGGCATTGATGTGCTGATTACCGGGGTGGGCACCGGCGGACACATCACCGCAGTGGCGGAAGAGCTGAAAAAGAATTTTCCCAAACTTCAGGTGTTTGCAGTAGAGCCGACACTCAGTCCGGTAATTTCAGGCGGGCAACCTGGGCCGCACCCCATTCAGGGTATTGGCGCAGGCTTTATTCCCCAAAATCTGCACACCGACGCGATAGACGGCGTGATCCAGGTGGAAAAGGAAGATGCTTTTGAATATGCCCGCAAGGCCGTGCTGGAAGAAGGTATCTTTGGAGGTATTTCTTCCGGAGCCACCCTGGCGGCCATTGCCCAAAAACTCCCGGAAATCCCGGAAGGCGCCCGTATCCTGGGGTTCAACTACGATACCGGCGAGCGTTACCTCTCCATTGAAGGACTCTATCAATGGGAAGGCGCAGAATCTATTGTGTTGCCTTGACGGTTGGACGTTGGACTGTTGGACAATGGACTTGCGCTCGGGGTATATGGAACATTCAAGCTCCATCGAGCCCAAGTCCATTGTCCATTGTCCAACAGTCTATCGTCCAACCATCCAGATTTTAATTTCATTTTAAGCAAAAAATCAAATAAACTGCCATTTTTGTCGGAATTTTGCGCATCGTTATGAATTACGGTAAAGTGTCAACACTGAAACACCCGTTTTAGCACGATATTTGCCATGTTTTAATCATGCCATTCGGCAAAAAATTAAATCTTATGAAAGTAACTCAACTCACCAAAATCTTTGCCTTCGGCGCCCTCCTCCTGGGGTTCATGTTGGTTCCGCAATCTTGCGGCGACAAAGACCCGATTGAATCAGAGGTAGTTACTGCGCACGATTATGATTACAAAGTTTACTGGGAATGGAATGAAACCTTCCTGCAGATTGACCGCTACGCCCAAGGGTACCGCCCCGGCCCCGGCCCGCGCGCACTGGGCTATCTGGGACTCTCTGCTTACGAATGTGTGGTTTCTGCCATTCCGGAGAACCGTTCCATTGCAGACCTTTATGCTGGCCTGAACGTGCCAAAGGCTGATCCAACACTGGAATACCACTGGCCGGCCGCCGTCAATGCTTCTTATGAGTATTTGATGGAACGCTTTTTCCCGCACATGCAAAACGACTCGGATCCGCGCGTAACTAACGCCTTCGGGTTGATCGAAAAGACATTTGTTAAATTGCGTGCACAGTACGCCCAGGAAACTTCTGAGGAAGTACTGAACCGCTCCGAAGCTTTTGGTCGGGAAGTAGCAGCAGCCATTTATGAGTGGGAATCACTGGATGTACCTGGTCACAACCAGTTTTTGAACCCACAGCCTGGTTCCTATACGCCTCCTACCGGCCCGGGTCTGTGGGAGCCAACGCCTCCTGATTTTTCCAAAGCCATGTTCCCTTTCTGGGGTCAGGTGCGCACATTTGCCCTTCGTCCGGACGAACTTACCTGCCGCCCGCCGATAGCTTATGGCGAGCATCCTGCTTCTCCGTTCTATAGCCAGGCACTGGAAGTGTACAGTACCGTGAATGCCATCAAAAACCCGCCTGCAGGTCTCGAAGACTGGGCTGCCAATCAGCGCTGGGCGGCTATTTTCTGGTCTGACGACCTCACCAATCTGACCTTTGCGCCACCTCCACGTTTGGTAGCTGTATTGAATCAGGTAGCAGCTAACGAAGAAATCACACTGGCCGAAGCTGCAGAGATCTATGCTAAAATGGGCCTCGCGCTCAGCGATGCCAGTGTAGCGCTTTGGCACTCCAAATATGTTTACAACGTAGAACGCCCTATAACCTACATTCGTCGTGTAGTTTCCCAGCAACACCCGGAAGCTGCCAACTGGCTCACCATCCTGGATGGAACTTTGGTAGGTAGCCAATACGGTATCACTCCTGCCTTCCCGGCTTATCCTTCCGGTCACTCCGGCTTCGGTGGTTGCGGCGGCAAGATTTTGTCCTCTATGTTTGAGTTCAACGCCAAACACCCGGGCACCTACACCTTTACCGACCTGTGCCACCAACTGCGCACGGAGTTCCTGGGTACTCCTCGTACCTTCACTTCTTTCGCCCAATTGGGTGAGGAAGATGCCTACTCCCGTATTCCACTCGGTGTACACTTCCGTATGGACTGCGAAGTGGGCCTCGAAGTGGGTCGCCTGTCTGCCCAGCGCGTGCTGGAACTGCCCTGGAAAAAATAAGCAGCTCCGTCTGTTCATAAAAAGAATAGCGCCATCACGATGCTTCGTGGAGGCGCTATTCTTTTTGTGCTCTGGAAGAATCCCGGGCTCAGGGCCTTCTGCGAGATCTGCGTTTCATCTGCGCAAATCTGCGGGAACTAATCAATCCTTACTTCCCATCTTTATACTTCTCCCAGGTAGTTTTGGTATAATGCTCTTCCGCGGCAAAAGTT
>JADZFI010000316.1 GCA_020850025.1 Saprospiraceae bacterium | reverse complement strand
CTGATTTCTGGTCTTTGTAGCCGTCCTGAACGAGCGTGTTTTGATCGTATTGACCGGAAAATCCGGTATAAAATGGCCCGGAGGCTGCCTTGGAAACTTTGGGCAAGGCCAGGTTGGAGGCAAACAGGTGCGGTTCGGCCGTTGTGCGGGCGGGAGTAAGTAAAAAAGGTGTTCCGGCAGCGCTGACCCTGTCTGCCGAGGAAGACTGCGCTGCTGTAGGCACTGCAGATGCGAAGGCCGTTGACTGCTGTTGTTCCGGGTTATCTGAAGTGGCGGGTTCCGAGTTCAATGATTGTGCTACAGATTGCACCAGCTGTAATACTTGGGCGGCCAGGCTGGAGGAATTGTCGGCTGCCGCCGCCTCTGTTTGCCTGGATTTTTGCTTGCCCGATTTAGCGGCAATGGGTTCATTGGTTTGTATGGTTGGCTTCACTGGCGTAACCGGCGCTTGTTCTATGGCCTGGAATACGCTTCTGACATTCAGCAGTAACAGCAACATGAGTGCAGCCTCTGTGGCCTTGATCCACTTCACCCGGCGGGCACGAGCCAGGCCGTCCATTTTGGATGCCAGCGTAGCCCAGGAACTTTCGTCGAATGACGGCTCCAGGCGCTCCAGCGTGGGGCGCAGGCGCTGATCAATGGCATCCGGAGGCGGCATGGCGCTCAAACGGCTCTCCAGCGCATCCCAGGAGGCGGGATCGTATGGCGGTTGAACGTTTTCAAGCGCCGATTTAACGGCAGCGTCGAATTGCTTAAATTCCATTGTTGACAGTTAGGATGGGCTGAGTCTGGTTAAAATTTGGTCTTAAAAGGTCATTTTCCGGGTTGCAAAAAATTCCTGGAGTTTCAATCTGGCCTTCAAAAGGTTGCTTCTGGAAGTGCTCTCGGTGATGTCGAGCGCTTCACCGATTTCTTTATGGTTGTACCCTTCTACCACAAACAGGTTAAAAACAGCCCTGTAAGCCGGAGAAAGTTGCTGAACGGCCTCCAGAATCTCCCCCTCTGAAATCCTGCTCAGGATATCGGGATCTGACTGGGCGGTCATTTGTGCCACTTCAAGGGAGTCCAGGTCTTCCGTTCTGCGGCGATTGTTCTTCCGGTAGTAGTCAATACAGGTATTCACCACAATGGTTTTCAACCACTTTTGGAAAGAGGTGCCGGGAGTGTACAAGGCTATTTTACTGAATGCCTTGATAAATGATTCATGCAACAGATCAGTGGCCTCGTCGCGTGTGCCTGCATACCGCATACAAATCCCCATCATGGGACTGTAATAAGCTTCGTACACTTGTTTCTGGGCCCAGCGTTCTCCGCTCAGCAGGGCCTGCACCACTTGTTGTTCGGCGCGATCCAGATGAAGGGTTAATTCCATGGTGTTGATTCTCGTTGGAGTGTGAGCAATGCTCGTCGGAGATACTGTTTCCTTTTGAACGGACAAGATACCTCAAACGCTGCTTGCATGGCGCAAAAGTTTGGGGATGGGTTGTATCGGAGGGTTTGAGGGGTTTGAGGGGTTTGATGGGTTTGATGGGTTTTTGTAGGGGCGACCCTTGTGGTCGCCCGGTTTGGCCCCCATTTTTCTACCAAAAAAGCAGCGTAACGTTATCATTTCCTATCTTTGGTGAAAACTCTCTTGTACCGCGCTATGAAAAAACTGTTTATGCTATGGATATTGCTGGGGTTTTCGCTCGCCGCAGCAGCCCAATACAACTTTGGGAAGCTGATCGGCGGAGTGGAAATGGGCTTCGACGTGAGGCAGTTGACCATCGGCATTATCCCCCGTTATGTGCCTAGTTTCCAATTGGAAGTGCCGTTCGGCTCTTTTGCCATCGGCGCCGGCATAGGCAGGGAATACTACCGGGCTTATGAATATTATGTGTATGCCGGCCAAACCATCCTAAAAGAGGTGGACGGCGTAAAAGTTACCCTTTACAAATCCAATATCCGGTCTTTTAATCCCGCCTACTGGACCGTACCGCTCAAAGCCGAGGTGCGTGTGCATCGTTGCCAGTGCGTGTACCTGCAAGCCGGACTCAGTCTGGATTTTCTGGATGTTGGAACGCCCGACAAGCTGGTGTTCAGCGGTGCGGAATTGCCCATACAGCTGTTTGAATCGTACAGGCAAGACCAGCTTTTCAAGAAGCAAACCACCAATTTTACCCTCGGAGTAGGATTCAATTTATTCAGAACGGAAGGTTTCCGGCTGATCGCCAGACCCTCTATCCTCTGGAGTGAAAATCCGGAAATCTACACCGATGCGCCCAAATACATCCCTACCCTGCGCATGAACTTCGGCGCCCAGTTGGCGATAATACGGTAGACAGTTTACGGTGGACGGCTTACGGGGGACGGTTTATGGGGGCAGAAATTGTTAAAATACCGGAATTACGGTAAAAACATGTGACGTAAACGATTCCTTAACGTCTTTTGAATGGTTTTTAAAAAACGGGCACTGTTCATCCATTTCTTTGCTTTTTTTCGTGTCTTTGCGTTTTATTTCACAGACTAGTTCTGTTTAAAACCGCCTGACAGTGGCCGTAGTCGCTACCGGAAAATCTTCGACGCTCGCAGCGTTATCTGACACTCAGCTCATTGCTCTCTACCTCAGGGAACAGGATGCTCGTTATTTCAGTCAGTTGTACCGGCGTTATGCGGGCAAAGTGTTTGCCAAATGTATCTCCATGCTTGCCGATCACGGGCTGGCAAGAGATGCTACGCAGGATGTATTTATCAAAATCCTGCTCAACCTGTCGAAGTTTACGGAGCAGTCGTCCTTTTCTACCTGGGTGTATTCCATCACCTATAACTATTGCATTGACCTGATCCGCAAGAAGAAAAAGAACATACTGATCTTTTCTGAAGACGTAGGCCGGATCAGCAAGGAAACAGAAGTAGAACTGCCGGATAGTGTGATTCTGGAAATGGAAACTACTCGTCTGGAGAAGGTTATGGAAAAACTTCCGATAGGCGACAAAGCCATTTTGAATATGAAATACATTGACGATATGTCGATCAAGGAAATAGGAGATGTGCTGAATAAAACGGAGAGCGCCATTAAAATGCAGATCATGCGAGCCAAACACAGGGCACAGTCGCTTTACGAGGAAATCTATGGCACAGAACCTATAAATACCTGATTTTTAATCCCCTATCCGATTTTTTCACCCGCGTCAACACTCGGCGCAAAAACGAACCGGCTATGAACAATAGCTTAAAAAAACTGCAGGAAGAACGGGAAGCCATGCTTCCTCCCGAGTTGGAGGACCGCATCACGCAACACGTAGGCACGCTGACCCTGTTCAGCAGTGTGGTGGAAGTATTTGTGCCCAACGCCTTGCAGGTAGTGGTTCAGATGGTGGGCGGCGATGAGCTTCCCTGTCTGAAAAAAGCCGGCCGCCGACAAGCCAGATCTGATAATATGGACTGGCGCAACCCGCCTGCGCCGAGCACCGTGTAACCGATTTCTTTTCCCATAACCATTTTCTTTTCCCAAAAGAATGGATCAACTTCCTGTTTCGGGCCCCGTCGCTCAACTTATTGCCCAGTTTTCAGCGTTTTTCCCAAAACTCATAGGAGCATTGACCATTCTCTTTGTGGGATGGCTGGTATCGCGCACCGTAGGGAAAATCCTGAGCAAGGTACTGGCCAAAGTGGGCGTTGACCGCATTGCCGAAATGCTCGAGGACATCGACCTGGTGCAGCGCAGCGGCGTTTTAAAGGACAAGCTCTCCGCCATCATAGCCAAGATCGTGTACTACATGCTGATGCTTACCTTCATCATCGCTGCTACCGAAACGCTTGGCGTAAGTGCCATTACCCAGTTGTTTACCGATTTGATGAATTACCTGCCTTCCCTGCTGACGGCCTCGGTGATCTTCATGCTCGGTTTGTTTCTGGCCGATATGGTTAAAGGCGCAGTGGTTACGTTGTGCCAGTCGCTGGGCATCGCCTCTGCGAAATTGATCGGCTCTGTCGTTTTTTACTTTTTGTTTGTTACGGTAGCCGTAAGCGCGCTGGCCCAGGCAAAGATCAATACCGAGTTTATCTCGTCCAGCCTGGTAGTCATCATCGGCGCCGGCGCTTTGGCCTTCGCCTTTGGATACGGGCTGGCCTCCAAGGATCTGGTATCGAACTACCTGGCCAGTTATTACAACAAAAACAAGGTGCGCGTGGGCGATGAGGTTCGCATCATGGGCGAAAAAGGAAAGGTAGTGCTCATCGACAGTACCTCGCTGATTCTCCAAACCCCCGAGCGGGCCATCATTGTGCCCCTGAGCAAACTCACCACCGAAAAAGTGGAAGTGTTTTATCCAGACCCGCAGGGCAACGACCTGCTGGAAGCGGAGGTGTAAGAACACGCTTCCCCTTCCGCCAAAAATGCGGAACTTTGCCCTTCCCCCAATTCAGATCCATGGCAAGAAAGATCCTTCAGTTTTTATTATTCCTGGGCATTGGTGTGAGCATCATGGCCTGGTTGTTCAATAACCAGAATGCTGCCTTTCAGGAACAGTGTCGGCTCGACGGTGTGCCTGCAGAGCAATGCAGACTGGCGGACAAGTTGTTGCAGGATTTCGGAACCGTCAACATCTGGTGGATACTGGCGGTGCTGCTGGCCTTTACGATTAGCAATATTTTTCGCGCCTGGCGCTGGCAAATGCTGCTGGAGCCTATGGGTTACCAGGCGAGGTTCGGCAATGCCCTGATGACCATCCTGGTGGGATACCTCGCCAACCTGTTCATCCCGCGCATGGGCGAGGTGGTACGTGCGGGTTCGCTCTCCCGTTATGAAAAAGTGCCCATGGAAAAAGTAATGGGCACGCTGGTGGTGGACAGGCTCATGGATTTTCTCTGTCTGGCACTGGTGGTTGGCCTGGCCTTTTTGCTGGAAGGCGATACTCTTTTGGCCTTTATTTCCCAAAACCGGCAGCCCGGCGAACAGAGCAGCCTTTGGAGCAATCCGCTGTTTCTGGGCATTCTGGCGGCCATGCTGCTGGTAGGGGTTATTGTTTACGGACTCCGGAAAAAACTCGCTGAAATAGCCCTTTTTCGCAAAATAGGCGCCTTGCTCAAAGGCTTTCTCGATGGCCTCCGGAGCGTATTCCGACTGAAAAACCCGTTCCTGTTCATTGCCTATTCCCTGGGTATTTGGGTGATGTTCTACCTGCAATGCTGGTTCAACCTCAAGGCCTTCCCCCCAACCGCCCATCTCGACTGGAGCGCGGCCATGATGGTGTTCGTATTCGGCACCTTCGGGTTCGTTATCCCATCGCCCGGCGGCATGGGTACTTTTCACGCACTTTGTATCGCCTCCCTGGCGCTGTACGGCATCAACGGCAGCGATGGTTTCTCCTATGCCAATATCGCGTTTTTCTCGGTTCAGATATTCTACAATCTGGTGGCCGGTTTGCTCTCCCTCTGGCTCCTCCCCAGGTTTAATAAGGTGAAGGCTCAAAGTGAAGAACACTAAGGCACTAAGGCACTAAGGCACTAAGGCACTAAAATACTAAAACACCAAAATACTAAAACACCAAAACACCAAAACACCAAAACACCAAAACACTAAATCACCGTGCAACGAACAGACGTAAATACCCTCGGCGAATTCGGCCTGATTGATCACCTGACCAGGGATTTCCCGCTCCGGCAACCTTCCTCCATTAAGGGGGTAGGCGATGACGCTGCGGTGATCGACAACGGCAACCTGTGTACCGTGGTCAGCACCGATATGCTGGTGGAAGGCATCCATTTCGACCTGGCCTATACCCCGCTCAAGCACCTGGGCTACAAATCGGTGGTAGTGAACCTGTCGGATATCTACGCCATGAATGCTTTCCCGAAGCAGATTGTGGTGTCTATTGCGCTTTCCAATCGGTTTTCCGTGGAAGCCCTGGACGAGCTGTACGATGGCATACGCGCCGCCTGCAAAGCTTACGACGTGGATTTGGTGGGCGGCGATACCACCTCGGCGCCCAAAGGGCTGATCATCAGCGTAACTGCCATCGGGCAGGGAGAAAAAGAGTTGATGGTGTACCGCAACGGCGCACGCCCCGGCGATCTGATCTGTGTTACCGGCGATCTGGGAGCCGCCTATCTGGGTCTGCAATTGCTGGAACGCGAAAAACGACTTTGGCTTGAAAACCCCAATATGCAGCCCGATCTGGAAAACCAGCAGTATGTGGTGGGCCGACAGCTAAAACCCGAAGCACGGCGAGAGGCGATAGAAGCCTTTCGGAAAATAGGACTGAAACCCACTTCCATGATTGACATCTCCGACGGCCTGGCCTCCGAGATCTTCCATATTTGCAGGCAGAGCCAGGTGGGCGCCCTGATTGAAGAAAGCGGAGTGCCTATCCATGAGGAAGCGCAATTGCTGGCCCTCAAATTCAAACTCGACCCCATTACCTGCGCCCTCAACGGCGGTGAAGACTACGAGCTCCTGTTCACCATCCGGCCCGAAGATGCCGACAAGGTGAAATACCTTCCTGAAATTTACATCGCCGGCGAAATTCTGGAAGCCAAAGACGGGATCAAACTAAATACCAAAGGCGGCAACCTGCACGACCTGAAAGCCCAGGGATGGGTGCATTTCTAAGCAGCTTTAGTACATGAAACGCGGCCCCGCATTCTATTTTGCCATTATCGCTCTGGCGCTTATCGGGGCCATGTTCTATTATGTGTATGAGTCGAACAAGTCGAAGTTCGACTGGGAAGAAACCAGCTGGAAAAAGAAAGGCTATCACGAAAAAAGCGATCAGCCCTACGGCACCAGCATCCTGCACCGGCTACTGGAAGGATACTTTCCCGGAAAAACCCTGACAGATATCAAAAAGGATCCCGGAAAAGAATTGCCGCTCGATTCCACCCGGACAGACCATAATTATGTGTTTGTGGGCGAGGCCATGTTCATGGATTCTGCCTCCACCCAACGCCTGCTGGATTTTGTGGCCCTGGGCAATACGGCCCTGATCTCGAGCAAAACCATCCCTTACGACCTTATGCAGGGGGCGTATGCTGTAGCATGTGAAGATGCTCCCTGGACAGATTATGAAGTGTTTGAAGACAGCACAGCCTGGCTAAAGCTTCGCACTCCGGTATTGCCCGACAGCGCTACCCCATACTTTTTTGCCCAAAGGAACCAACCCCAGCTTTACGGCTGGCATTACATCGAGTCGTACTACTTCTGCGATTCCCTGCCTCAATACCCCTTGGGCTACATAGACAGCAACCTGGTGAACTTTGCCGCTTTTCCGCATGGAAAAGGCCGGTTTTTACTGCACACCAATCCCATTGTTTTTTCCAATTTCAGCTTGCTGCGTCCGGAAACACGCCCCTATCTGGCGGGGGTTTTGTCCCATCTTTCGGAGGGCAACATCTATTGGGATGCCGCCAGCAGGGTACCGGAGTCTGTGGGCCGAAAGCGTAATGGCAGCAGTATGTTTGGCAGGCGCAGTCTGGCTGAGGAGCACCCGCTTTCCTATATTCTGAAGCAACCTGCTCTGGCCTGGACCTGGTATCTTTTGGCCGCCATGGCGTTGTTTTGGGTAATTTTCAGGGCCAAACGCCGACAACGTATTATTCCGGTGTTGCCCAAAAACGAAAACTCGTCTTACGAATTCATCAGCACCATCGCTCACCTGCACTTTAAGGAAAACAACTTTAAAGGACTATCTGCCCAGGGTATGCATCAATTTCTGGCACAACTGCGTGAGCGCTACGGTTTGGTAGCGCCTGTTGATCCTGAAACCGGCCTGCCCCGCACTGACGATGCGTTTTTTCTCAAGCTCTCCACCCTTTCCGAGCGCCCCGAGCAGGAGGCCCGCCGAATTTTCGAGCTGTTTGCCAATACCGTCCGTTACGAACCCACCGACGTGATGGCCATTGATCTTTACCTGGCCATGGAAGCTTTTTTGAAAGCGGCCAAGTAGTTTGCCATTTCCCTTGATGATTAAAATCATCTTATCTTATTGTAAAAAATACGCTTACTATTTCAAAACACTTTTTTTCTTTGCACCTGCTTGTTTGTCCGGATTTCATTTCGAAATTCAGGATGTTTCAGAGATATCCGATTATTTCACCAATCTTTCTTTTCTATTTATGAAGTTTTTTCAACAAAAATTCTTGCTCACGCTGGCCTTTTTTCTGCTGTGGGGCGCCGCTTTGCTGGCCCAACGGGAGTTGAAAGGACGAGTGACGGATGCCGAAAACGGGGAGGGGCTCATAGGAGCCAGCGTCATCGTTGACGGCACCTCCATTGGCACCTCAACGGATTTCGACGGGAACTACACCCTTCGTGTTCCGGCCAATGCTGCTGCCATTCGGGTGGCTTACACCGGTTATCAGCCTCAAACCATTCCACTGGGTGCTTCCAATACGCTGGATGTGCAACTCTCGCCTGCCGGCGCTCTTGAAGAGGTAGTGGTCATTGGTTACGGTACCGTAAAACGTGAAGACCTTACCGGCTCGGTGCAGGCCGTTGGTGCGCGCGACTTCAACAAAGGCGCCATTACCGGCCCGCAGGAGCTTTTGATGGGTAAGATTGCAGGCGTTCAGGTAACCACCGGAGCTGATCCAGGCGGCGGCGCTACTATCCGTATCCGTGGTGGCTCTTCGCTCAGCGCTACCAACGACCCGTTGATCGTGATTGACGGGGTGCCGATTGCCAACGATGATGTTTCCGGTACGCGTAACCCGCTCAACCTCATCAACCCGAACGATGTGGAAACCATGACTGTGCTCAAGGACGCCTCGGCTACCGCCATTTACGGCTCCCGCGCTTCCAACGGCGTTATCCTCATCACGACCAAAAAAGGCAGCGCCGCCAACCGCGAACTGCGCTTTTCCTACACCGGAAACCTGGCTTTCAGTGAAATTGTACAAAAATCTGATGTGCTGAACGCCGATGAGTACCGCAACCTGGTGAATACTTATTTCGAACCCGGCCACCCGGCTACTCAACTGCTCGGCAACGCCAATACCGACTGGCAGTCTGAAATTTACCAAACCGGTATCACGCACGACCACAACCTGGCCGTAACGGGCGCCGTTGGCAAATTGCCATTCCGCGCTTCATGGGGTGTTACCGACCGCACCGGTATTCTGAAAACCGACCGTTTCAAACGTATCACCGGCGCACTGAACGTAAACCCTTCTTTCCTGAAGGGCGCACTGCAAGTAAATGCCGGCTTGAAATTAGTATCTGACCGCAACGACTTTGGCAATCGCGACGCCATTGGCGCGTCCACACAGTTCGACCCAACTCAGCCTACCACCGTGGAAGATCAAACCTACGGCGGCTATTTCGCCTGGTTGAACAACGACGGACGCCCCAACACCCTGGCGCCTGCCAACCCGCTGGCGCTGTTGTACATGCGCGACGACAACTCCCATGTTGGTCGTTACATTGCCAGCGCCACGGTAGACTACCGCTTCTGGTTCCTGAAAGACCTCCGCGCCAACCTCAATGTGAGCTATGATTACACACACGGCCAGGGAACCATTATGGTACCCCAAAACGCACCATTCTCCCAGGGCGATGGCGGCGGTCGCGACGAGTCGTATTTCCAGAAAAGAAAGGACAAACTGCTCGAGTTCTACCTGAATTACGCCAAAGAATTCGGCAAGGTGAACTTCGACGTAATGGGGGGTTACTCCTGGCAGCATTTCTTCCGCAACAACGACTCCGAAGCTTACAACGCCGCTCGCACGGCCGTTATACGCCCCTCGAACGACAGCCCGCGTGAATACTACCTGCTTTCGCTCTTCAGCCGCGCCAACCTGTCGTACAACAACGTGGTGTTCCTTACCGGCTCTGTACGTCGCGACGGCACCTCTCGTTTCCCGAACAACAAATGGGGCTTGTTCCCGGCAGCCGCTTTGGCGGTGAAAGTTTGGGATCGTCCAAATGCTCAATTCTCCAGCCTTAAAGCACGCCTCGGATTTGGTGTAACGGGTCAGCAGGACATCAGCAACGATTTCTACCCTGCACTGGCGCGCTACACCTACAGCTTCACCAACGCACAGTACCAGTTCGGCGACCAGTTCATCAACACCCTGCGTCCGTCCGGTTACGATGCCAATCTTAAATGGGAGGAAACCACTACCTACAACGCAGCCTTGGACTACGGATTCTTCCAGAATCGCATTACCGGCTCTTTGGAGTTTTATCTGCGTGAAACCCGCGACCTGATCAACTTCATTCCGGTGGCTGCGGGTACCAACCTCACCAACTTCATCAATACCAACGTAGGCGACCTGGAAAACCGCGGGGTGGAATTCTCCATCAATGCGCTTCCGGTGAAAACCTCAAACACGACCTGGTCGGTGGGCTTTAACGTTGCGGCTAACCGCAACAAGATCACCCGCCTTACCGCTACTGAAGATCCCAACTATCAAGGGGTGGCTACCGGTGGCATTGCAGGTGGCGTGGGCAACAACATCCAGATCCACAGCGTAGGATACCCGGCCAACTCGTTCTTCGTGTATGAACAGGTGTACGATGCCAACGGCGTTCCGGTGGAAGGTCTGTACGTGGACCGCAATGGCGATGGCATAGTTACGCCAGACGACCGTTACCGCTTTGAAAAGCCGGCGCCCAACTACCTGATGGGTTTCAACACCGCCCTGTATCTGAAAAACTGGGATTTCTCCCTGGCCGGCCGCTCCAACGTTGGAAACTACATGTACAACAACAACCTGTCGAATAACGCATTCTACAATCAACTTTATGGAAGCACAGGTGTTTTGCGCAATGTACTTTCCCCTACCAGCGAGCTTGACTTCGTAGTGCCGCAGTATTTCAGCGATCACTTCATTCAGGACGCTTCCTTCTTGCGCATTGACCATATCACGGCTGGATACACCTTCGGCAAGATTGGCAAAGCCATACGCAGCCTGCGTGTTTCCGCAACCGTACAAAACCCAATTCTTGTTACCAAATACGATGGACTTGATCCGGAAGTATTCAACGGCATCGACAACAACGTTTATCCACGTTCACGCACCTACCTCATTGGTCTGAAAGCGGATTTCTAAGAAGGATGGATTGCTGAATCGCTTAGGACAATGGACTTTGGATTATTAGACAATGGACATTGGACCATGGAGGGGATTCGGCGCAAACACACAACCAATCAATTTTCAATTTGACATGAAAATTTTGTCTTTAAAAACACTGGCACTGTTAACCGGGATAATGTTTATCTCAGTTTCGTGCTTCAAAGACCTCGATACGGTGCCACTGGACGAGGATGTTATCACCTCGGCAGCGGTGTACGATGATCCTGCTGCATATAAGCAGGTTTTGGCCAAATTGTACGCCGGCCTGGCACTCAGCGGTCAGGAAGGTCCTGCCGGTCAGCCGGACATTTCCGGTATTGACGAGGGTTTCTCTACCTACCTGCGCCAATACTGGAAAGCCCAGGAGCTTACCACCGACGAGGCCGTCATTGCCTGGAACGATGGTACCATCCAGGATTTCCACCAGCAGGACTGGGATGCGAACAATGAGTTCGTAACCGCCATGTATAACCGCATTTACTACCAAATTTCTCTGTGCAATGAGTTTCTGCGCGAAACCACGCCCGACAAAGTGGCCAGCCGTCCGGGTGCAACAGAGGCTCTGCAGGCAGAAATTACGCGCTACCGCGCCGAAGCCCGCTTCCTGCGCGCACTGAGCTACTGGCATGCTCTCGACTTGTTCCGCAAACCTCCGTTTGTAACAGAAAATGATGCAGTTGGCAACTT
Organism: Saprospiraceae bacterium; assembly: GCA_020850025.1. Taxonomy (GTDB): domain Bacteria; phylum Bacteroidota; class Bacteroidia; order Chitinophagales; family Saprospiraceae; genus M3007. Next base: position 5,565 of record JADZFI010000316.1, on the reverse strand, counting down.
CTTCCCGCCACAGGCATCTCCTGAGCAGCTCTTCGGTTACATTGAGAGCGAGCTTAAAGCCATTGACGGCGATCTGGCTGCACCCCGCAGCAACGAGTATGGTCGTGCCGACAAAGCGGCTGCATGGATGGTATTGGCAAAACTCTATCTGAATGCTGAAGTGTATACCGGCCGTCAGCTGTACAGCGAATGTGCTGCAGAATGTCAGAAAATCATCACTGCTGGCTACACGCTGGATCCTGATTACAGCCACTTGTTCCTCGCCGACAATCACACAGCAGAAGGCATCATTTTTTCCGTGGCTTTCGACGGCATTCGTTCCCGCACCTGGGGTGGCATGACCTTTGTTGCACACGCTGCCGTGGGTGGCAGCATGAGCGCGGCCGAATTTGGCCTGGACGGCGGCTGGGGCGGTACCCGTACTACCAGTGCGTTAGTAGGCAAATTCCCGGTGGTTGGCGGTGGCAGCGTAGTGGTTGCTCCTAACGACGGCAACACCACTTACCCGGTTATCTATGCACCAGGCGGCTATCAGGGCTGGGACCCTGCAACTGCCAACCAGTTGTCTTCTCCTGCAGGAGATAACACTTACGAAGGCTATATTTTCTTCCCGGACGATCAGAAGGAGTTCAAGTTCACGCTTGGCCCAGACTGGAGCAACAATCTGGGCGATGATGGTGCTGATGGTACACTTGAGCCAAACGGCGCTAACATCACGATCCCGGAAGGTGGTTTTTACAAAGTCAATGTGAACCTCACCACCCTCACTTACACGCTTTTGAAAACCAACTGGGGACTCATAGGCGATGCTACTCCTGACGGTTGGAACTCTGATCAGAACATGACCTATGATGCTGCTGAAAATGCCTGGACGATTACGCTTGGGCTGACCGGCGGTTCTGTGAAGTTCCGTGCCAACGACGATTGGGCCTTGAACTACGGCGACAATGGTCCGGATGCTCTGTTGGAAGAAGGTGGTGCAAACATCACGATTCCTGGCAACGGTACTTACAAGATCACGTTGTACCTCGACAGACCTGACTACACCTACTCCATCGAGCGCCCATCATTTGATACCCGGGCCTTGTTCTACACCGACGGGCAAAACCTGGAAATTGCCGACATTTCCCAGTTCACAGACGGTTACGCCATCACCAAGTTCAAAAACGTGACCTCTGCTGGTGCTCCAGGCTCCAATCCGGCCTGGGTAGACATTGACTTCCCGATGTTCCGCATTGAGGATGTGTATCTGATGTATGCCGAGGCAGTTTTGCGCGGCGGCACAGGCGATATCAATCAGGCACTTAGCCTGGTGAATGCGGTGCGTGAACGTGCGTACGGAGATGCCTCCGGTAATATCACGGCCAACGACCTAACGCTGGATTTCATCCTTGATGAACGCGCCCGTGAATTGTACTGGGAATGCCATCGCCGTACCGACCTGATTCGCTTCAACCGTTTCAGCGAATCAACCTATGTATGGCCATGGAAAGGAGGCGTTCCTGCTGGCGTTTCCACTTCCAGCCACCTGAACATTTTCCCAATACCGGCTTCCGACCGCGGCGCCAACCCGAATTTGCAACAAAACGACGGTTATTAAACAACACTCAACAATGAAAAAAATACTCTCTCTTTCACTCGGTGTGGCCCTATTGTTGAGCGCCTGCACCGAAAAGGATAAAGAGCCCATCCTGGCTGCGGGCAATGCGCCCCAAATTACCAGCCCGGCCAATGGCGCTTCTATTGTGCTGGCTGAAAGCACCGCCGGCGAGCTGGCAAGTATTTTCTCCTGGACTGCTGCTGAGTTCGGCTTCCAGGCAGGCGTAAACTACACCCTGGAGTTGGATAAGGCCGGCAACAATTTTGGTGACCCAATTACGGTGGGCTCCATCAATGCCCTGGAACTGGACAATGTTACGCAGGAAAAACTGAACAACATTTTGATCGCCGGCAAGGACCTGCCCGCTGAAGAATTCTCGAATGTGGAATTCCGCGTCGTGGCCCGCATCGGAACTGCCGAGGATCTGCCTGTATTGGTTTCTTCAACGGTAACCATACAGGTTCGGCCCTACACTGTGGTGATCAACTACCCATTTCTGCACGTACCAGGCAGCTATCAGGGCTGGAATCCTGCTGATTCAACCACGGTAGTGTATGCTCCACGCAGCGATGAGAAATACGAAGGTTACCTGTACTATTCCGACGGCGACGCCAAATATAAGTTCACCAAGGGTCCGACCTGGTCCAACAACTGGGGGGATAACGACAACGACGGCTCTCTGGAACCAAGCGGCGCTGATATTCCGTTGCCTTCCGGTGCTGGTGTTTACCGTATTAATGCCGATCTGAACGCACTGACGCACGCTGCAGTTAGAACGGATTGGGGCCTTATCGGCTCCGCTACTCCGGGCGGCTGGGACAGCGACCAGACCATGACCTACGATCAGGCTTCCAGAAAATGGCTGATTACCCTGGACCTCGTTCCTGGTGATATCAAATTCCGGGCGAATGACGCCTGGGATATCAATCTGGGCGACAACGATGCCAACCGTAAAATGGAATACGGCGGCGCCAACATCGCCATTGCAGAAGCCGGCAATTACACCATTGAGTTGAACCTTAGTGTTCCGATCTATACTTACAAGATCACGAAAAACTAAAGGTTTTTGCTCCAATTTGAAAATCGCCATCCCGGGCTACCCGGTGATGGCGATTTTTTTTGGTGAAAATGCCGTTTACTATACTATTTCAAAATGGCATTTCCGATAGCACATTCCATGCAGCGGCGTTCCTTGCAATACCGGTTTTTTAGCTGAATCAGAGATTGCGTCTGGAACGCATTTTGCGGATTGCAGCCAAGATTTTTCCATCCCTGGAGCATGGTATTTTTTTCCGGCGCAAGTTGCTCCAGCAACCTGAATGCCTGGTGTTGAGGTTTTTCCAGGCCTTTGGCACGGCCGTAGTAAAACAGAAATGGTGCAACTGCATTAATTAAAATCAAATCAACAAAGGATTGGCTGGTGCTCTTGAGCAGCTTAGATGCCGGCCTTTCAAAAAGGTAATGATCCAGCCAGTATTCACTTGGTGTCACTTTGAAATATTGCGCCATTTCTTCGACCGTTTGGGCTGCCAAAAGTTGGGAAAGCAGATGCTCTGCCTGCTGTAAAAAACTTGAAAACTGCGCCAGGCGGATGGTAGGAAATCCCGTTGGGCGTAGCCGGAAGAACTTCCATTGTTGAACATCAAGTGGCATCAGGCTGTATTTGTTTGCCAGATGATGGTATTCACGTTGCAGGGAAAGAGGCCATGCATCCCGAAATTGGGCAGATAAAAATCCAGCCTGCCCGAACACCAGGGCTTCCAATTGAAGCGGATGGTTGCGGTGGCGTTGCAGGATACGTAATGGCAAACCTGCAGCCAGTGATTCAAATGGTTGAACATTGATTTTTAATCCAAAACAAGCGGCTATGGTTTGATACAGTGCTTCTTCCCAATGTTGTTCACAACGTTGAAGGACGCCGCTTAACATGGCGGTTTTTTCTTCCAAACGTTCTATCATGAGCCTGTCAAGCCATTGCGCTTTTACTATTTCAGGGGCATCCTGAAAGGCAAATTCACAGGGTATCCAGGAGTTGGCGGATTCAAGTTGCCGGTATCTTGACAATATGCCGTCTGGAATACGTCCGGACATTTCAAAACAGGGAATAAGGCTTCCATCAGGGCGCAGCACCGGTTGGTCTTCCGAATGCACCACATGTAAAATTACGGAATCGTACGCAGGGTCGAACTGGTGCTTGTGCGCAAGCCATTCGGATGATTGAAGATGAATTTCGACATTGCCTGCCCATAAAACACCATCAATACTCAGTCTGGCATTAAAAAAATCCGGACCGGCATTCGTGTTGTATTCACCCGGATAATGAATTTGGAGCGATTGCCCCGTAGTAGTATGGAGATCCCGATGGTCAAAACGTCGGGTTCTCCACAGATAGTGAAGAAAATTTTCCTGCATAGTTTTCAAGTGGGTTTATCAGGCCAGGCCTGAGGGTTGAACAAATAGTAATTGGAATATGGCTATTACAAATATAACCATTTTTGGGGAAATGGTCAAGAGGTAATTCTTGGACGATGGACTGTTGGACATTGATGCGCACTTATATTCGTGACTTGGAGCAATTCCGTACCTTTGTAGTCTGATGAGTATCCCTTCTGCCATTTTTCCCAACGAGACCTATCTCAACGGGCTTCGAAGTGCCGACCCTGCGGTAATCGAAGCGATGTACCATGAATTCAGACCAGCTGTTGTCAAATCGGTGGAAACCATGGGCGGCAATTATGCCGATGGTGCTGCATTTTTCAAGGTAGCGCTACTGCAAACGGCCGAGATCATAGAGGCCGGTAATTACCATGAGGAGATTCCGGTAGAGCAATTCATCTGCAATCTGGCAATGCGCCATTTTCAGGATTGGCGCTTTGAGAAAATCCAGGAGTTTCCGGCAATGCCCCCTTCCGCTGAGGGGGAACGAGTTGTCAGGGATCAGTTGCCAGAGGAGTCCGCGCTCCGTGCATTCAGAGGTACCGTGAGGGCAAAGCGGGAGTTCAACCGTTTGGAATACACTGATCAAAAAGCTGTGCTGGATTTTGCTACCCAACAGAAAGAAGGCAAGGAAGTATTGCCATCGGTTGCATTCAATAATTACCTGAGATTGCTTGGCATTCCAAATGCAGAAACCGTCACCGAACTTCCGCCCAATGCGCTGAAAGCCTTGACCGACACGCATTTTCACGAAATTTGGACTGCTGCAGAGGGGATTGAACTCAGGCTAAAATCCGCTCAAATACCTAAAGAAGGTGAAAACAAAACCATAAAATATGCCTTTATCACCCTGATGGTGTTAACTTTAGGCTATGTGCTTGTCTCCTGGCTATTACGGGATCAGTCGCCTGAAGAAGTGTATAATGAGAATTTTAATCCGCCTCCGAGCATCATTGCTGATATAGAGAAGCGATATGCCAACGACAGCATACCGCCACAATGGGCGCCTTCTTGCATGGAGATGTTTGCTCAGGCAGATGATTTCTATAAAAAGAAAGAATGGAGATCTGCCGCCACCGTATTGGCGGCAATGTTGGAAGAATCATCATCAGATTGTCAAACCGATATCTATTTCTATCTGGCCATTGTTGGTTTGTATCTGGACCGCCCAGAGTTAACCCTTCAGTGTATTTCCAAACTGGATGACCTTGACCGATTTGGGGAGGACATCTATTGGTATATGGCGCTGGCTTATGTAAAAATGGCGGTGCTCGACCCATCAGAAAAAGACATGGCCAGGAGAGCCCTTGAACGAGCTATGTCGAATACAGAGATTCCTGAGCGAAGAATCCAGGCAGAAAAAATGTTGGAAGACCTGTCTGATTAAACCATTGGTTACCTACACAATGGTTCGTAAAGAAATTGACTCTGCCGATTTGAAAACATATTACTAAAAAGGGCAAAAGTTTAGGTTTGTGGTGCGAACAACAAACAACTTTTGCCCATGAACGTCGAAACGATCACAAGTG
>JADZFI010000315.1 GCA_020850025.1 Saprospiraceae bacterium | reverse complement strand
GTAAAGCCAATATGTGTTGTTTTCCTTCAGATGGCGGTCAATCTGATCCCTCTGAAGGAAACTCGCTCACCAATTTCTAAAAACTCTGCCCATGCCAGCTAAGCCATCAGATGCTGCACAAGTAGCCAACTATATGCAGGTGCTGGATCATCCGCTCAAGCCCGAAATAGAACGGCTGCGGGAAATCCTGAAAAGTGCCGACGCACGCCTGTCGGAGAGAATCAAGTGGAATGCCCCCAGCTATCATCTGGAGGGCGTTGATATCGTAACGTTCGGTCCGATGATGCGCAGGAAAGAGGAAATATTACTCGTATTTCACCATCCCAAAATAGTGGAGGTGTCCTCTTCCCTGTTGGAAGGCAGCTATAAAGACCGGCGCTTGGTAACACTGCGCAGTCTGGAAGAGGTTGAGGAAAAGGCAGAGGAGCTGGTACGGATCATGCGGGAGATCATATCTCCGTAAAAATCCCCATCTTGTCCCCTGAAACCGATTCCCCAACATGAAATTTCTGTGCCCCACGCTCCTACTGCTGCTTTGTGTTCACCTTGCACACGCTCAAGGATTCAGCAGCAGCAACCTGCCCATCGTCATTATCTCTACCGATAACAACGCGCCTATTCCGGACGAACCGGGCGTATTGGGCAATATGAAGATCATCTACCGGGGCCCGGGGTTGCGGAATTATGTAACCGACAAAGATTCGGCGGCTTTTTTGAATTACAACGGTCGGGTGGATATTGAAATACGAGGTTCTTACTCGCAGGCATTTCCGAAAAAAGCGTACGGATTTACCACACTGCAGGCAGATAACAGCACCAACAACAACGTGAGCCTGCTGGGTATGCCGGAAGAAAACGACTGGATATTGCACGGCCTGAGTTCGGATCCATCGCTGATCCGGGATTATTTATCGCACAACCTGTCGCGGCAAATCGGGCAGTATGCCATCAGGACGCTGTATTGTGAGGTAGTGGTAAATGGGGATTACCGGGGATTGTATTTTTTGGGAGAAAAAATCAAACCAGACAAAAACCGGGTGAATCTGGAGAAAATTACGGCCGCCGATAACCAGCAACCGGAGCTTTCCGGCGGGTATATCACCAAAACCGACAAAACCACCGGCGGCGACCCGGTTGCCTGGGAGATGTCGAGCCATATCGGATTCAACGACAACGGATTCATCCACCACTGGCCAAAGCCGGAGGATGTGACGGCTGCGCAAAACGCCTATATCAAATCGGTATTTGTGAACCTGCAGGCAGTTTGTTCGGCCAACAATTCCTCTATAACCACCGGATTTCCGGCCATTATTGACCTGCCCTCGTTTGTTGATTTTATCCTGATCAATGAACTGGCCAGCAATGCAGATGCCTACACTTTCAGCACTTTTTATCATAAAGACAGGAATGGCAAACTGCGTGCAGGACCAATCTGGGATATGAATCTGACCTACGGCAACGACTTGTTTGAGTTTGGTTTTGACCGGAGTAAGCCGGATGTGTGGCAATTTTACAACGGCAGCAATGAGGGGCCCAAGTTCGTGCGGGATCTGTTTAATAATCAGACTTTTAAGTGCTACATGGCCCGGCGCTGGCATCAGCTCACGCAGCCGGGTATGCCCCTTAACCCGCTGCGTTTGGAGCAATATATTGACTCAACGGTAGCCATCATCAGCGAGGCGGCTGTGCGGGAAAACGCGCGTTGGGGTACGGTGATAAACCATCCATTTGCCGTTAATACCCTGAAAAACTGGCTTGATTTGCGGATTCCGTGGATGACTACCAAGCTGGGATCGTTCAGCTCCTGCGCCAATGTGAATACCCTGCCGCTGGTCATTTCCAGGATCCATTATCACCCTGAAGCTACTCCGGCCATTCCGGAAGAAGACCAGCTGGAGTTTCTGGAAATCACCAACGCCGGAAACACCAATATTAACCTCACCGGTCTGTACTTCGGCGGAACAGGGTTGAACTACTCCTTCCCCTCTGGTCATTACCTCCTTCCCGGAGCCACGCTTTACCTGGCCAGCGATGCTGCGGCGTTCCAGCAAGCATACGGATTTGCCCCTTTCGGACAATTCAGCCGGAATCTGTCCAACTCCGACCAGCTCCTGCTGCTGCTCGATGCCTTCGGCAATGAGATAGACCGGGTACACTACCGCGACGATGCCCCCTGGCCAGATGCCGACGGAAACGGTCGCTACCTGCAATTGATCAGTGTGGATCTGGACAACAGTCTGGCCTCCAGCTGGCAGGCGGTGGGAGGTCCGCTGGTGGGTACTGAGCTGCCGGAGGCAGCTGCGCAGGAAATCAGGGTGTACCCCAATCCGACCACGGGAAGGGTGTACCTCCAATCGGAACAAATGCTGGAAACCCTGGAGTTAACAGACTGGAGAGGCCGCCTCCTGCAAAGGTTTGACATCAATGCACCGGCCTTTGAACTGGATTTAGGGGCATTGCCGGCCGGCGGGTATATCCTGCGGATCAGCAATGAGGACGGGGTTTGGGTGAGAAAGGTGGTGAGGGGGTAGGAGTAGATTCAAAAAAATAGCCCTTCCGGAGTTAACGGAAGGGCCGAGTGGTTTTTTGGGGCGGGGCTGTTTGTAAAGTATATTGTATCTATATCTGTAACTAAAGTAATGTAGTTAAAAGATTCCCACTACCTATTCTTGAGCCCTTTGCATTATATGTTGAATTCGATTTAGGATCATAATATCCCTTTCGATTTCCCTTGGCGTCTCTTATCTCAAGTTTGCCGGCAAATTCTTTTATTTCACCAATTCTGTTGCCTTTAGCATCTTTTAAAACCTGGTTTGGCATGGTATATTGTTTTGATTGTTAGGGTTGTTCCATTTTCTCTGGCTTGGGCCTTCTTTCTGGATACCTTTCAAAGTATTCTTTACATCTAAAGTCATTTGGATCACTGGTGCAAAGACTCTCCAAGATTTTGTCGAGCCGGGATTGGTGCTCACGATAACTTTGTATCGACTGGTCCACTTCTGCAATAAATTTTTTGTCGCCAAGAAGTTTGGCTTTTAATATTGGAAGCAGGATTAATTTTACTAATTCAAAGAGGAGGTTTCCCATTTTTAACTTCTAATCATTCTACTTAATGACTCTTTCTTATTTTCTCCTATTTGTTTTTTAATAAATTCGTTGACTTCAAAAGGATCAGGTTCTTTTCTTCTTGGCTCTAAGAGTACTTCGAACGTTTCCCACTTATGAGGATCCTCAAAAATCAACAATCCAACGCCAAAGTTTTCACATTGTATTTCAATTCGTTCAAAATCTGGGGTTTGAGGCTTCCCTGATGGTGTATGAATACATAGATAGGATTTGTGAGCAAAAACAGATTGGGAGGCTGTTTCAAATACGGACTCAATCCCGTAATTATCAAGTGGTTTAATTTCGAATGTTATTACATCCATTACCTTTCCAATCACATACTGATAGCTTTTTATAGATATCAAAGTTAGATCAGGCCTTGTCCATTTTCCTCCAGTTTTCCTCTTCCCCTGGTTAGCTGTCATTTCAATTAAATAGTTATCATAGATATAATTTTTAATCCACCACTCTTCAATGGACCTCATAAATGGCTCATACAAGTCCGACTCTTTCAGTCTTTGCTCTTTATCTTTTTTTTGAACAATCGGACTTGGTGAAATGAAAAAAATGGCTCCGCCTTTTCCTCTGCCTCTTCCTATTTTTCCAATTTCTATAAGAGAATTTCTAACTTCCCAATATTTACTCTCCTCCAGATCCTTAATTTTCTTTTTGAGTTCAGACAAAATGAACTTATTCCCTTTGGTGGTACCATCCTTAGGTAATAGCTCAAGAATCATTTTTCCAATTTCCGAATCTTCCATTTTTTAAAGTTTTATGAAATGATCTAACTTAGTCCTCCCACAAATCTACCCCCTCCAACCACACCGCTCCAAACCCCAAACCACAAGCGGTCGTTATCAGACAACCAACGGTCAATGTTAAAAAACAAACGGTAACCAGCCCAAAAGCCTGGCTGACTATCTTTGAGCATGTTTCCGGCCAAAGTCATTGCCCTCTTTCTGGCGCTCGCCTGTCTGATGCCCTGTGGCTCGGAGGCGCAGGACTTTAGCAAACCGGTTCGCCGATTTACCATTCGCGACGGGCTGGCGCAGCAGCAGGCGCGCGCTTTTTGGGAGGATTCAAGGGGGTATATCTGGATAGGTTGCAATGCCGGTTTTTCGCGTTTCGATGGTCGTACCCTGAAGGCTTATTCGCTCGCTACCGGCTTTTCGGGCCGGAAGGTGTACTCCTTCCGCGAGGCGCCAAACGGCGATATCTGGTACCGCTCTGCCGATACGGTCTACCGATTTAACGGGCGCACTGAACAAGCGCTTCCCATGACGCCGGAATTCTGGCAGGCACAACCGCCACATTTGTGGCCGCTCATCACCTCAAATATACCGGCTTTGCTGGGAGGCAAGTACCCGGAGCTCAAAACCCTGGCAGAGGGATATGCGCTGATTAACGATACCGCCGGGGCGGCTGTGATCATCGACTGGCCCAGGCGCGTCAGTTATAGAATTCTGGATCAGTGCGTTGCTACGCCGCTGCCTCCGGACTTCCCCTTTTATGGCGAACCGGATGTAACAGACCGGTATGTGGTTGCCCAACATAGGCATTATACCTGGGCGGACAATGCCTGGCAAAAGGTGGCCGAAAGGATGACGCCCGAAAATACGGCGCTGTTGCTCCATCCGTTGGCCCCGGAGGTGTTCTATACAAACGGGTCTATCCATACTGCCTACTGGTACCGAAACCAAAACGCCTACCACCCCATTGATCCTGGCACCTTCAACCGGGTTGATAAAATCTGGATGGACAGTCGGCGCCGGATTTTTGTGGCCACCGATGAAGGGTTGGGGCTTATTTACCCTGATGGGCCTGAATACGTGAACATAGCTCAGGCTCAGCACCCGTGGTCGGTGCTTCCTGATGAGCAGGGCAACTGCTGGATTGCCTCTCATCTCAACGGACTGTTTTGTGTGCAGGGACAAAAAACCATCCGGCATTTTCCACTGCCGGCCGACCATCTGACCCATCAGTTATTTCCCGGAAAACTGGTGGGTCCGGAAGGAGCCCTGATATTTGGCGGATACAAAGGGGTGTACCGGCTACAAAACGGTGCACTCGATTTCTTTTTTCTCGGAGAACCTGTAGAAGCCCTGTGCTACGATGCTTCCCGCAAATGCTATTGGGTGGCCGGCAGCCGTATTTATGCCGTCGAACAGTCGCTGGCCGGCATTCGTCACACGATCTCTTTGCCGCCGGATATTGCCAAAACCGATTTGGGACTTTCAGGTTTGGCCCTCGCACCTGATGGACAGCTGTGGGCAGCCGGATACCATGGAATCGCCCGTTTAACCCCCGACGGACAAATACTTTTCAGGGATACCCAAAGCGGGCCCGGCAATTGTCTGCTGTTCGATCAAAACGGCAATCTCTGGCTTGGAACCCAAAAGGGCTTGTTCCGGTATGATACGGCAATTGGCCGTTTTGTGAAAGCAACCGAGTTTTTGTTCAACAACCCGGTGAATAATCTGGTACTGTTGCCCCGGCAACAGTTGGCCGTTATTACAGATACCGAGGTGTATTTGCTGGACGTAAGCAGTAAGGAACAACCGGAACTCAGGGCTTATTGGTCGGATCAAAACGGATTTCAACTATTGGAAGCTGTAAACAACGGCGCTGCATTCGATGGCGAATGGCTCTGGATTCCTGCTGGAAACGGCATTCAACGCATCAACCTGGGGCCCTACTTATTGCCATATAAGCCGGTTATTCCTCGTTTGCGGATCGACAGGATACAAAACGAGCTGTTTTCACTCACTCAAAAGGACCCGGAAATACCCGCACACGGCAGAACCGCAGAGGTTTGGCTAAGTGTAATCAACCTGAATGCCGATCATTTTGCACTGGAATACTCCGTAAACGGCAGCGAATGGCGGACGCTCGAACATCCCTTGCAGGGCACCGTTACGGGCCTGGCACACGGAAGCAACCGGGTGATTTTCCGAGCGAATATCCCGCTGATACACGAGGCAAATTGGCCTCACACAGAATGTACGCTCAGCGTTGAACTGCCTTTGTGGGAACGACCCTGGATGAAAATCGTGATGGTGATGTTAGTTTGCCTGCTTGGTTTTTTGGTTTTTATTTCCTGGAAAAACCGGAAAAGTCGTCAAAAACTACAGAATTTACTCCGCCAAACCCAGCTTGGCACCGTTCAGGCTCAACTCAATCCGCACATCTTGTTTAACCTGCTCACCTCCCTGCAAAACTCCATTACCAATCAAAGCAAAAAGGAGGCAAATGAGCATCTGATGAGCATTGCCCGCCTGATACGGGAAATACTGGAGTTGTCTTTCACACACAATCCATCATCCGGCTACAAATTCCCCACCATCACGCTCAAGGAAGAAATCCGTTTTTTGGAAAACTATTTACATTTGGAAGCGGCACAGTACGCACCGGCCTTTGTTTATGAAATTCGGAATGATGCGCCAGACAACCTGGTGCTACCCCCCTTGCTGGTTCAGCCGCTGGTTGAAAATGCCATTCTTCACGGCGTTTTGCCCAATAAAGGAAAGGAGGGACGCATACTGGTTCACTTTAGCACAGAGGCCGGACATCTGGCAATAACGGTTTCAGACAATGGCGTAGGGCTGGAGAAAAGCAGCTCCAACACCATTTCCCGGTATCGTTCCAGGGGTGGAGAATTACTGCAGGAGCGCCTGCGTTTACTCCAGCAACTCGGTTTTTC
>JADZFI010000314.1 GCA_020850025.1 Saprospiraceae bacterium | reverse complement strand
TCATGAACGACAGTTTGTCGGCAAATATAAAGCGAAAATGAATGTGTTTTTATTACACTAAGTAATTGAGGGTGATTAAATGCGTAGTTTTTCGGAGCATGATTTAAATCATAATATTATGTGATTTTGCATGTGTAATATTGGACCTGCCTGATGTAATTTTACGAAGATTTCGGGCTTCAAACGTGTTCTTAGCACACAGATTATTTAGGAAATGCCGTTTAAACATAGTTTAAAAAGATGGATTTTATTGGCAGCGCTTGGGGTGTTTTCAACCACGCTTTTTGCGCAGAAAGCACCGCCTACCCGGAGTAAAACCTCTTCTGGCATTAGGGCGGGGTTCAACGGGAGTTTGATCTATCCGGGCTTTCGGGGTGGATTGGAATATCCTTACAAGCGGATTGAGTTTACGCGGTTCAGGGGTAAAAAGCCGCCCAGACACAGGATTAAAGACCGTTTTCTGACAGCAGAATTCGGGTTTTATCATCATCCTACCTTTCACGATAATTATTACCTGTTGTTTGGCTACCTGCTGCGTCGTAGCAAACCTAACCGCAATTTCTGGGAATTTGCGCCTGCCCTGGGATACAGCAGAACTTTTTTGGGCGGGGAAACGTATCATGTCAATCACCATGCCGGGACGGTTACCAGGGTGAAATGGCCCGGCTATCATTACGCTATGTTGTCGCTGGGTGGTGGCATGGGCAAGGCATTTACCCCCCGTTTTTCCGGATTTTCCAGGTTGTCTATGTTGATAATGGCTCCAAGTAACAACATAGTTTATTTTCGGCCAACCCTGGAGATAGGGGTCATTCTGAAGCCCGATCGTTTCTTGACGACCGAGCCAGGCATTGTTTCACGTATCAAGGGTAAACAAAAATGAGAGCAGGTATTCTGTTTTTTCTGATTGCAATATTGGCTGGTTCCTGTTATCGGGAGGAGATCACGTTTTCTACGAATGCCAACGATGTGTTCTATGTGGAGAACGACGGAGCATCCATGCGGGTACAGGTGCGCGGGAACACGGAAAGCAGGTCGTTTCTTATTGTGGTTCACGGCGGCCCGGGAGCAAGCAGTTACAAATACATGACCCGCAAAATGGAGGCCCTGATGCATCCGGAAACTGCCGTGGTGTATTTTGATCAGCGAAATGCCGGCGCTTCCCAGGGAAATAACAACGTAGATTATGCTGATTTGGAACAATATGCCCTGGATCTGTCAGACGTGATCGAAGTGTTGAAAAGCAGGTATGGCGAGGACATCAGCCTGTTTATTCTGTCCAAAAGTTTCGGCGGTATGGTGGCCTGTCAGTACATGACCAGGGCCGGCAGGCCGGACGAAGCCATCAAAGGCTGGATTTATGCCAATGCCACACACAATTATCCCTTGAACGACAGCCTGAGTCATGAGATGATGCTCCGCCTCGGGCGCGACTACCTTGATGCCGGAGTTAACACCAATAAATGGCTGGAAATTCTGAACTATTGTGAGTCGGTGGCGCCTCCTTTTTCTTTTGAGCAATCGTTGAAAATTAATCTGCTGGCGCGCCGGGCTCAAACCATTGTGCCGGAGGTGAAGCCGTATTCAGAAAATCCGATCTGGGATAATCTGTTTTCAGAGCATATCCCGATCACCGCCTATTACCTTGGCCGTACCAATTCGCTCTGGCGCAAATTTAACCGGGTGCTGCACAACCTCGAGTTCCGGGAAAGCTTGTCGAATGTAACCGTACCTGTACTGGTATGTACCGCCCGCTTCGACTTCCTTTGTCCCAGCGGATTAGCTGCTGATTTTTATGCCAGGGTTAGTTCTGCCGATAAGAAATACCTGATGTTTGAGTTTAGTACGCACAATTTTGAAGAAGAAGATGCCTACTACCAGGCTTTTATCACCTTTGTGAAGGAGCATCGCTGAGGCCCGAGTTGGCCGGCCTTTTCGTCTTCATTATGGGGAGAGATAATCTTTCCGGTTTTATTTGCTAATTCGTGTAAATCGTAGTACCTTTGCCCGCCTTTTTAAGGAAAGGTTTTCTTTTTCATTTAAAAAATTGATTTACAACGATGTTCGCAATTGTTTCCATCGCCGGTCAACAATTTAAAGTTGAGGAAGGTCAGCAGATCTTCGTCCACCGGCTGGCAGCCAACGAAGGCGACGCGGTGAGTTTCGATACTGTTCATTTGATTGACAATGACGGTAAAGTAACCATCGGCGTGCCCAACATTAAAGGCGCTAAAGTGAGCGCCAGCGTTCTTTCGCACGTGAAAGGCGACAAAGTGATCGTATTCCACAAGAAGCGCCGCAAGGGCTACCGGAAGAAGAACGGTCACCGTCAGTCTTTCACCAAAATCACGATCGACTCCATCAAAGCGTAATGAAAGCAGGCCTGAAGGCTGAGTCATTCGTTTTGTTAAAACCACTTTCTCTCACACATTCACACTTTTGAACAATGGCACATAAAAAAGGTGTAGGTAGTTCGGATAACGGCCGCGACAGTAAAAGTAAACGTCTCGGTGTAAAACTTTTTGGTGGCCAGCATACCGTTGCAGGCAACATCATCGTTCGCCAGCGCGGAACTCAATTCCACGCGGGTAACAACGTATACATGGGTCGCGACCACACCCTTCACGCTGGCATCGACGGCGTAGTGGTTTTCAAGCGCGGTTTGAAAGACCGCCGCTTCGTGAGCGTTATTCCATTCTCCGAAGTTGCTGAAACTCCGGTTAAATCAGCAGCAAAAGCTGCAGCTCCTAAAGCAGAAGCCGCACCGGCTGCAAAACCAAAGAAAGAAGCTGCTCCGGTAGCGGAAGTTGCAGAAGTAGCAGCAGTTGAAGTAGCAGAAGAGGCTGGTGCTGAAAAGAAAGCAGCAGCTCCTAAGAAAGATAAAGCTCCGAAACTCGACGATCTGAAGATCATCGAAGGTGTTGGTCCGAAAATTGAAACCCTGTTGAAAGAGGGCGGCATCAATACCTGGGCTGAACTGGCTGAGGCTCCGGTGGAGCGCATCAAGGAAATCCTGGATGCTGCCGGTCCACGTTACCAGATTCACGACCCAAGTTCCTGGCCTGCACAGGCAAAATTTGCCGCTGAAGGCAAGTGGGACGAGCTGAAAGAGTATCAGGAGATGCTCATCGGCGGCAGGGATAAATCGGAATAAATAAAATGTTAAAAATGCCGCTTGCACAAGCGGCATTTTCTTTTTTATCTTGCACCTTGTTTTGCGGCATAAACTTTGTTCGTCCTTTTGACGTTTATAAGATATGCCGGTTGGCAATGCACATACTTGATTGTGCCCTTACTGTTTCGACAAAAGAAGTTTTTGTTTTCATAGCTTAATTTTTTAGTTGTTGCCCCGGCTGTAATTAGTCGGGGTTTTTTTTTGCCAAATAATTTGCAAAATCATGCCGAATTTTCTCCTGGTATTCATAGGTGGTGGATTGGGCAGTTTGTGTCGGTGGGGACTTAGTTTGTTGATTCAGCCCCTGGTTCCCCGATTCCCCTGGGCTACCCTGGCATCCAATGCACTGGCCTGTTTGGTGATGGGTGTTTTGTTACAACAGCAACTGGGAACCGGCGTCACCGAACAAAGGCGACTCCTGCTGGCCGTAGGTTTTTGTGGTGGCTTCAGCACTTTTTCCACATTTACTGCCGAAACCCTTCAGCTATGGCTGGGAGGACAATCCCTATACGCTGCTATCAACATACTGGCCAACCTGATGATCTGTATGGTCTTTCTTGTTATCGGGATGAAGCTGGGGTAGACGACGGACGACTTACGACTTACGACTTGCGACTTACGATTTGCGACCTGTTTTGAGATATAGTTTCATTTATTTAGGAATTGGTGAACAAGTCTTTCATTGGTTCGTTTGAGGGGTTTGAGGGGTTGTGCACGCCTCAAATCTCTCAAACATCGGCTGCTGAACCCGCCGGTACATTAAACGCCTCAAACCGGCAGGGCGACCACAAGGGGCGCCCCTACGTAAATCCCTCAAACCATTCAGGCATCAGTGGCTTTACCCGCATGCAGACCCAAACACCAAAACACCAAAACACTCAACCACTAACTATGACACTTACTGACATCTCCGATCTGATCAAACAACGCCGTGCTGTATTTCCCAAATTTTACACGCCTGGCAAACCAATAGACAAGGTTGTAATAGAACAGCTGCTGGAAAATGCCAACTGGGCGCCTACGCACAAACGGACGGAACCATGGCGCTTCAAGGTGTTTCACTCCGATGAAAGCCGGCAGAAACTTTCCGAATACCTGTCTGAATTTTACAAGAAGAATACGCCTGCCGATCTGTTTTCAGAAGAAAAAATGAAAGCGGCAGGCGCCAACCCGCTGCGCGCAGGTGCGGTCATTGCTATTGTATTGCACCCCGACCCCGCGGCTAATTTGCCTGAATTTGAAGAAATTGCCTCTGTGGCCATGGCTGTGCAGAACATGTGGCTCAGTTGTGCAGCTATGGGCTTGGGAAGCTTCTGGGCTTCACCCAAGGCTGCTCTGGAAGCGAACGATTTCCTGCAGCTGGAGGCCGGCGAACGTTGTCTGGGCTTTTTCTACCTCGCCTGGCACGAGATGCCCGCCGATGTTCCAGGCCAACGCGGGAATGTTGCCGATAAAACGGTTTGGATGTAGGTTGTTGAGGCGGGTGACTCATAAGTCGCATTTTTAGTTCTACTGCAGAGGCAGGGAGACGCAGAGGTAATGCTTACACCTCAGCATCTCTCCGACTCTGCGGTAAAATTTACTTATGAGACAGCCTCTTCAACAATCTCAAAATCCAAACAACTTTCCCATCGTTTCAAGTAACCTGCCCCAGGTCCAGTCTGGACGCTCCCAGGGCCATTGATACAGGTAGGTTAATCCGATGCTCAGGTAGATCAAAAAAAGGATCAAACCTGGTACCACCCATTTTGCTTTTGAAGATCGGCTTACTATTTCCTGTAAAAACCAGCAAAACGGAATGCTAAGGAAGCCCATCCATTCAACATAACAGCGATGCCCGTATGCACCGCCGAACGACCATGTGTGCCAGCTGGCAAACAGGTAGGTTAATACGGCCAGCAGGGTGAAAGTCCCCAGCGCTTCCCGCCGACCTTTCCAAATTCCGTAAAACATCCCTGCGACCGGCATGAGAAGTATAGGGGAATACACAAAGAGACCGTTTTGGACGTCGAACAGGACATTCAGGATTTTAGGCGAATGCCAGTTGCTGAAACCCTCCTCGTCATAGGAATAATAGAACCATTTGCCGGTGATGGAATGCCAGTACCACATTTGCGGAAACCATACCAGCAGCAAGGCCAAGGTGGCCACGGGTATTTTTTTTAGGTTATCGATCAGGAAATGCCAGCGGTCTTTCCAGTTGCCACCGTT
>JADZFI010000313.1 GCA_020850025.1 Saprospiraceae bacterium | reverse complement strand
TCGCTCTCTTCATATGAACTTCTACCAGTACGGTCCAAGTGAAGTTGGAGCAGAAGATTACTTGTATTCCATTCCAATTGACCTGAGTAACCTTCCTGAAGCAAGTCTCAACTTCTATCTGGCATATGCCCGTTACGACAACACCTACAACGATGGGTTGCGCGTAGAAATATTTGAAAATTGTGATTTGGGCGGAACCCCAACGGTTGTTTGGGAAAAATACAATACGGCATTAAGAACCGTACCCGACCAAACTTCCTATTTCTATCCAAGCGACGGATCAAACTGGCGTCCGGAAGCTATAGATCTTGCCCCATTCAGCGGCCAGAAAATTGTGGTGCGATTCGCGGCAGTAAACGGTTATGGCAACGGCTTGTACCTGGACAACATTGGATTGCTCATTCCTGAGCCACCTCTGGCATCTTATGTAGCCCCGGACACTATTTGCCGACTCGATACCGTGATCTATCAGGCAAGTCCTTCAACGAACAATTCCAGCTATATATGGTCATTTGGCGCAGCAGCCCAACCAAGTCTTGGCTCCGGGATTGGACCGCACACCGTAGTTTATCCTACTCCCGGCAACAAAAATGTGCGCCTGATTGTCAACAATCCATTTGGCGCTGATACACAGTTGCATGTACTCCATGTTCGACCCTTGGCCACTGCCAACTTTACCTTTACCCAGAATCTGCTGACAGCTTCCTTTACCAATACCAGTACCAATGCAACCAGCTATCTGTGGGATTTCGGCGATGGTATGACCAGCACGGAGGCCAATCCGGTGCATACATATACCACACCGGGCGTTTACACCGTAACCCTATCTGCCACTAACGCATGCCGTACGCATACCCAAACGGCAACGGTTGGGGTGACCGGTATAAACGAGCTGGAAGACCGCATGGATATTCGCATCCTTCCTAACCCAACTTCGGGCGATTTTACTGTAGAATTAAGCAGCAAAATCAACGGCAGCGTACAGTTGAACATGTTCGATGCTGCTGGCCGGAGAGTTGTTCAAAAGGAGACTCAGGTAAAACAAGGAATTCAGTTGGTTCGTTTCGAGCACATGGAACTGCCCAAAGGCATTTACCAACTGAATATTCAAACAGAAGGCAAGCAAGCTACTTTTTCCATAGTGGTGCAATAAGCTATTCTGTTAAGGCAAAAACACCGGGCTGTCCAATACTTTTGGGCAGCCCTTTTTTTGTAAAATACCATAATCCTTCTTTTTACATTTGCCCTGAGCCCTGAAATCACCCGGCCAACAAATTCCCGAATTATGCACCAAATCATTTATCGCGACCCTAACGTCACGATTTTCCAGAGCGCGCTCTTTCAAACCAATTCAACGGTGGTTTGTACAGACGATGTGGTAATGGTGTTCGACCCGGCATGGTTGCCTGAAGAAGTGGAAAACATCAGGCAGTACGTGGAGCAAATTCGTGGCAACAAGCACGTTTTCCTGATTTTTACCCATTCAGATTTCGATCACATCATTGGTTACAGGGCATTTAGAGCCGACAAGGTGTTCATGTCGAAAGCCATGGATGAGCACCCGGATAAAGCCGGAGCCGTGGAGAAGTGTCTGGAATTTGACGAGCAGTATTACATCAAACGGTCCTACCCTATCGAGTATCCAAAAGGCGATTTTTTGGTGTTCCGGGATGGCGTGCAATACCGGTATGGCAACACCAAAATGTCGTTCTATCTCACTCCAGGCCATACTGCAGATAGTATGATGGTCATAGTCTGGCAGCTTGGGCTTTGCATTGCGGGCGATTATCTGTGCGAATGTGAATTTCCATTTATCTATCACAGCAGTGTGGACTATGAGCAAACCCTCGAAAAACTGCCCAGAATCCATGATCGCAACTGGTTTACGCGGTTGATCCCCGGCCACGGACAACCGGCTTTGAGCATCAGCGACTGGCTGCAGCGGAGAACCGAGGCCCAGGCTTACCTGTTTGCCCTAAGGGAAAGTATCGCCACCAATGTACCCTTTGATGAAACGTCGCTGTGGACGCGCTATAAGTTTCCACGCCTGCAACGGAAATATCATATGGAAAACATAGCGCTCATGACCCGGGAATACCAGCAGGGATTATGGCAATGGGACCCCGACTTCATGCTAAGCGCGTCGGAGCTACAGGAAAGCTACATTACAGACAGCCCTACCAATGATGCCGATGACGAAGGATGATGATCTGCGCACCTGGCTGGAAGCCAGAATTCTGGAAGAGCACACCAAAGCACAAACCATGCGGATTGTTCATTGGGTTGGCCGTGATCCGGAGCGATTGCAAGTGCTTATGGAAGTATTCCTGAATGATCCGCCATCCCAACCTTTGCCCAAAGGCCGCGGTTATCAATACATTTTTACCCAGAGAAGCGCCTGGGCGGTGCGATATGTGGCAGAAAAAGCGCCGGAAATTATGCAGCCCTGGCTGGATCGGCTAGTCCAAAATCTGAACCAACAGCCATTGCATGATGCCATTATCCGGAACACCCTCAATGTTTTTGAACACCTGGACTTCCCGGCAAAATTTGATGAACCCCTGGCCGACATCTGCTTTCAGCGACTTGCTGATCCCAGGGAAGCCATTGCCATTCGGTGTAGCTCCATGTCCATCCTGCAACGGATCTGCAGCAGGATACCGGAACTCAAACCAGAACTCCAACTCATCCTGGAAGACCAACTGGAACACGGTTCCGCCGGATTCAAAAGCAGGGCTAAAAAAGTACTGTCCAGGCTGAAATGAAACGTCCGTTTCACCCCAACAGGTAAAACGGACGTCTTATATATTCTATTCCCCACATTTATCACATTCCACCACATTCCCCACATTAACCCCATTCCCCCCATTACTCCGACATATCCATGGTGGTGTACACGTTCAACACATCATCGTCTTCTTCCAGGCGATCAATGAGTTTTACCACCGCTTCCACCTCAGAATCTTCAAGCTTTTTGGTGGTATTGGGAATGTATTCGAGTGCGGCGCTGGTTGTTTCAATATTGCGGTCTTCGAGCGCTTTTTGCAGGGAGCCGAAGTCGGTGAATCCGCAGGTCAGGACCACTTCGTCCTCCTCACGCTTCAACTCCTCCAGGCCGGCATCAATCAGTTCAAGCTCCAGCTCGTCCCAATCGTGACCTTCGGATTTGGCTTTGAAAACCCCTTTGCGATCAAATAAAAAGCCTACGCTTCCGGAGGTTCCCAATGCACCGCCACAGCGGTCGAAATACATACGCACATTGGCAACTGTACGGGTAGGATTATCGGTAGCGGTTTCCACTATGATAGCAATACCATGAGGGCCTTTGCCTTCATAGAGTACTTCCTGGTAGTTATCAGCTTCCTTGCCTGCGGCTTTTTTGATGGCACTCTCCACATTGGCCTTGGGCATGTTGGCAGATTTGGCATTCTGGATGGCCACCCTGAGCCTTGAATTGTATTCAGGATTGGTCCCACCAGACTTAACTGCCAGCGCAATCTCCCGACCAATGCGGGTGAAGGTTTTAGCCATGCCGGCCCAGCGCTTCATTTTTCTTTCTTTGCGGAATTCAAACGCGCGTCCCATAAAAGGTATAAAATTTTATCAGTGGTTTGTAAAAGGAACTGCCCAATGACATCGCGGCATCAGACAGCTAAAAGCGGCGCAAAATTAGTTATTTGTGCGACAAATTAAGGCATTTCCACTAAAAAGAAATCCTTTACCGCGGTAATAGTTCTCATCAACTTTGTTGGCTATGGATTAACCATTCGATAAACAGAATTAGCCATCCACTCACCTTATCTTTGCCTTTCATAAATTGACCTAACATGAAAAGTTTGATCCGTACCTTCCTTTGTCTTTTAACATTTGCACCGTTCCTGGCTCAAGCTCAGGCGCCCAAGAACGAGGAAATCCAAGTGTTTCCATCAGTACTAAAAACAGCTGAGTGGGCAAACTTCAAGTACATGGATGTGTTAAACAAGGCCAAAAGCGGGGATAAAAAATCCATCCTGGACTTCCTTGAATTCAGTAGTATCGTAGATGGAACCGAAGCGCTGCAACACGCTACTACCTGTATCGAAATTATTCCCTTCGTACCTGATGATGCGTATGGTGCAGTTATCAGCACCTTGAAGCCAAAGCTGAAGACTCTTCTACTTGAGCGCTTTACGCTGGCTCAAGGCAGGACCAAAAAGGAGGCTCTGCAGAAGCCATTAATGGAATGGGCGCCGCTGACCTGGAAAGCATTGAACGGCGAGCTGGTAAGATGCTCTTCCTGCATGCAGGAAGGAGGACTTTCCACCTCAAAACCAGGCCAGGCTAAAAAGCCCAATAGTGCCGAATCTGCGCCAGCAGCATCTGGTACCGACACAGGTAAGCAATAACCATGACAAGACTCATCCCCTTTGCTTTTCTTGCCGTTGCCAGTACCTTGAGTTGGCATTGCAGCAGATCCTTGTCGGCCAAATCGGCCGACAAGGATCTGGCTATGCTGGTTCAATATATGGTGGGCGATTTCAGCAGTCTGGAGCAAAGCAAGAAAGATTCTGCTTTTTTTGACATTCGACTTCACATAAGGCCAATTTGGACCTCCGATGCAGGAAACCACTGGTTATATGTAGAACAGGCCACTGCCACAGCAGAGTCCAAGCCATACCGGCAACGGATTTACAAGGTGGAAAGAGATGGTCGCAAAGGCTTTAAAAGCATTGTCTACACGCTTCCCGATCAGGCAAAGTGGGCTGGCAAATACCACACTCCTGAGGTATTTGATGCCCTGAAGCCGTCGGATCTTTCCTTGCGGGAGGGTTGTACGGTTTTCCTTGAAAGGCAAAAAAATGGTTCCTTTACCGGATCAACCAAAGGCGACGGCTGCGAAAGCAACCTTAGAGGTGCAAAATATGCGACCTCTACTGTCACCATAACCGATAAAATGCTGCTCAGCTGGGATCAGGGCTTTAATGAAAACGGCGAACAGGTTTGGGGCGCCACTAAAGGCGGATATGAATTTTTAAAACGCTGATTTCATTCGGCCTTCCCAACATATTCCACATGGCATTTAAAATTTACACTAAAACCGGAGATAAGGGAGAAACCGCACTTTTTGGCGGCAAAAGAGTGCCCAAGAGTCATCTGAGAGTAGATGCTTATGGAACGGTAGACGAACTCAACTCTTTCATCGGATGGCTTAGGGATCTGATTACTGACCAACCTGCCAGAGACATGCTGGCCCATACCCAGCACCGGTTGTTCACCCTCGGCGCGCATCTGGCTTCCGACCCTTCCAAGCACCCACCCACCCCGGATCTTCTACCTTCTGATA
>JADZFI010000312.1 GCA_020850025.1 Saprospiraceae bacterium | reverse complement strand
CTTGATCTGAACAATATCAAGGAAGCCAAAGGCAGCATTTATGTGGCGGTATATAACCGGCAGGACGATTTTCTCAAACAGGATCGCATTTTCCGGCACAAGATCATGCCGGTGAGCCAGACAGGCACGGTGCGCATCTCCATGGGAGAGTTGCCGCAGGGCGCTTATGCCGTGAGTTGTTTTCACGACGTAAATGGCAATGGCCAATTAGATACCGATTGGGCAGGCATCCCCACGGAACCCTATTGTTTTTCCAACAATGCCCGACCCAAATTCCGCGCTCCGAAGTGGTCGGAAGCAGTATTCCAATATCCGGCAGGAGGGTTGAAGATGGATTTGAAGATGGAGAAATGGTAGTTACACCACATTAACTATTATTTTCCACACGTTTTCTGCTACAATTTTTTGGCCTTCCACGTTTGGGTGGATGCCGTCGGGGAGGTTGAGGGCGGGCACGCCGCCTACGCCTTCGAGCAGGAAGGGAATGAGGACAGCCTTGTTCTTTTTCGCCAGTTCGGGGTACATGCCCTGAAAAGCTTTGGTGTAGGTATCGCCCAGGTTGGGGGGCGCCATCATGCCGGCTATCACCAGCTTGCAGTTGGGATATTTGGCTTTTACCTTGTCCAGGATTTCCTGTAAGTTCTTTTTGGATTCCTTAACGGGCAGTCCGCGCAGGGCATCATTGCCGCCGAGTTCCAGAACGAAAATATCTACGGGCTGTTGCAGCACCCAGTTCACCCGGTTGACGCCATCGGCGGTGGTTTCGCCGCTCAGGCCGGCGTTGACGCAGTTGTAGGGCAGCCCGAGGCTGTCAATTTTCCGCTGTATGATGGCGGTGAAGCCCTGTTCGGGGGATAGCTGGTAGGCGGCCGTCAGACTGTTGCCAAAGAAGACTATGTTTTTCTTATTTACCACAGGTGCCTCGGCCTGTGGCTGCTGTTGTGGGGGTGTTTTTCCCGGTTTTTGCTCAGATTGACAAGCATTTAGGCCCAGGATAAGCCCGAAGGCCAGAAGAAAATGGAGTTTCATGTTTGTGGTGCGGTTTGTTCCTCAATAGGAAACAGCATTTATTCGACGGTTATTACACTCTTTTCAATCACCTCCTGATAATAGGCTTCGTATTCCGGCAGTATCTGTTCAATATCGAACCGGCGGGCTTGTTTCAGGGCGTTGGCACGGAAACGCTGGAGCATTTCCTCGTTTTGAAGCAATTCAATGGCGTGGTCGGCCATTTCCGCAACATTTCCGGCATCGCTGAGGAAGCCGGTCACGCCGTGAATGTTCACTTCAGGCAAACCGCCGCTGTTGGAGGAGATCACGGGCACTTCGCAGGCCATGGCTTCGAGGGCTGCCAGGCCAAAACTCTCGCTTTCGGAAGGGATCACGAAAAGATCGCAGATGGCCAGGAGCTCCTCAATGGCATCCTGTTTTCCGAGAAAACGCACTTCATCGCAAAGATCCAGCTGGCGGCAGAGCTGTTCGCAGTGCTGACGCTCGGGGCCGTCGCCGATCATAAGCAGCTTGGAAGGCACTTTTTGCCTGATTTTATGGAAAATATGGATCACATCCTCCACCCTTTTTACTTTCCTGAAATTGGAGGTGTGGGCAATGATGCGCTCGCCTTCCGGAGCGATGATTTTTTTAAAATGCTCTTTATTGGTTTTCCTAAACCGGTCGAAATCAATGAAATTGTAGATCACCCGGATGTCGCGCTCAATGTGGAACAACTCCAGGGTGTCCTGTTTCAGACTCTGTGAAACGGCGGTTACGCCATCGCTTTTGTTGATACTGAACTCCACCACGGGAGCAAAAGCGCGGTTGTTGCCTACCAGCGTTATGTCGGTACCGTGCAGCGTGGTCACCACCGGAATGTAACGCCCCTCAGCCAGCAGTATCTTTTTGGCCATGTAGGCCACTGCCGCGTGCGGTATGGCGTAATGCACATGCAGGATGTCCAGATTCTGGTAATGCACCACGTCCACAATTTTGGAGGCCAGGGCCGTGTCGTAGGGCGGGTATTCAAACAGGGGATAATCCTCACTGTCTACCTCATGGTAAAATACATTGGCCTGGAAATGCGCCAGCCGTACCGGCCTGCGGTAGGTGATGAAGTGAATTTCATGGCCTTTTCTGGCCAGGCCAAGCCCCAACTCCGTAGCCACAACACCCGAGCCGCCGTAAGTAGGGTAACAAACAATGCCTATTTTCATGGTGTATCTTTTTTTGGACATCGTCCTAATGTTTCTTCTCCCCCCTGAAATTGCGTTCGCCGGCGGGGATTTCTATGTTTAAGTGGTTCTCCCGGGGTGGTATCGGACAGTTGTAGCCGTCGCTGTAAGCACACCAGGGATTGTAACACTTGTTGAAATCCAGCAAAAGTGTACCGTTTTGAATATCACTTTGCCGAAAATCCAGATAACGACCGCCGCCATAGGTTTCGCCGCCATTGCTCAGGTCTTTAAACGGTAAAAACAGATGGTCGCGGTAGGTGGAATCCTGAATCAGTTTCAGATTTTGGTAGATGCTAAGGGTGTGTTTTTGCCCATCCCGTTCGAAACTTAATACGCCATATTGCACATAATCGCGCTTCTGACCGCTGTAGGTCATCATTATGAACGGTTTTGCCTCCGGCGTTCTTTCAAAGGTAGCCGGAATGGCCCAATCATTTTTAGCCGGATAAAAATCCAGCATGGAAGTATCGGAAGCCCGCAATGGCGAACGAGGATTTTGGAGAAAATCAGCCTTGTATTCCGCCCGGTGCCGGGCAATCTCTGCTCCAAACGCCAGGTCCTGCGCCTGTAAAACGACGCCAGAGAAGATAAAAGCAAGCAGAAGGAAGGATTTCATAACTGAGTGTTCGAGTTTTTGAGTGTTCGAGTGTTCGGGTTGGCGTTCGGTCTGGCGGCGTATTCCACCGTCCACCGTAGGCCGTCCACCGTAGGCCGTAAGCCGTCACGTAATCCTGTTCCGGCTGATCTGGCGTTGACGGGAGCAGCGGAAGCGGGTTACATCATCGGAGCGGAGTGCCTGGTGCTTGGTGGCACGGCCTTGTACCCTGGCGCGCCATTTTTTCCAGTTCTTGAGGGTCATTTCGTGTTTCATTAGCTGAATGACCTCTGCCTCGGTAAGCCCAAACTGAAAAGTAATGGCCTCAAATGGTGTACGATCTTCCCAGGCCATTTCTATGATGCGATCAATGGACTGATCCGTTAGCTGATATTTGAGATAAAGCGATTTCATATTTTTAAACCCTTTCGGCGCCCCGGCAACTAAAACACCAAAACACCAAAACACCAAAACACCAAAACAATCACAAATACAACTTTGTTGTGCGCTGATTCAAACCTGTACCTTTGCTTTTTATGACAAATGAGCCAAAGCAGCCTTCGGGCGATGATCCAACCGCCGTGAGCCGCAAAAAGGACCACATCGAACTGGCCTTTCGCAGCCGCGTAGCATCCGGCGAGCTCGACCAGCGATTCAACTATGAGCCCATGCTGGCCGCTCACCCTGCGCCCGGATCCTTGCCTGCAGTTCCCTTCCTGGGCAAATCACTGCGCACGCCGGTATGGGTTTCTTCCATGACCGGTGGCACCGCGCTGGCTGGCAAAATTAATCATCATCTCGCACGTGCATGCGGCGAATTTGGCATGGGCATGGGCCTGGGCTCTTGTCGGCAGCTTCTGCATTCCGACGAATATCTGGCCGATTTTGATGTTCGGAGCATCATGGGGCCGGATGTCCCGCTGTATGCCAACCTCGGAGTGGCGCAAATTGAAACGCTGCTGGAACAACAGGATTTCGACCGGATTCCCCGGCTATTGGAAAAGCTTCGGGCCGACGGACTCATCATCCACGTAAACCCAATGCAGGAAGCCATGCAGCCCGAAGGGGATGTCTTCAAACGCTCTCCACTGGAAATCATAGAAAAGGTGCTGGATCGGCTGCAATACCCGATCGTCGTAAAAGAAGTAGGCCAGGGTTTCGGGCCTGCCAGTATGCGGGCCTTGTTGCAGTTGCCGTTGGCGGCTATTGAATTTGCCGCCGCGGGGGGCACTAATTTCGCCAAACTGGAGCTCCTGCGCAGCGAACCCGAAAAGTTGGCTGTTTTTGAAAAAATGGCCGCCGTAGGCCATTCCGCCGAGGAAATGCTGCATTGGAGCAACTCCCTTCACGCCGAGCTCGGACTGCAATGCAAGGTGCAGCATCTGATCCTCTCCGGAGGCGTGTCAGATTTTCTGGATGGCTATTACCTCATCCGAAAATCGGCACTCCCTGCCGTGTACGGCCAGGCTTCCGGCTTCCTCAAGTACGCCCAAAACGATTACGAAACCCTGAGAAATTATATTCTGTCGCAAATTCGCGGCCTGGAGTTGGCATTTGCATTTTTACAGGTAAAATAACGTATCCCGCCAAACACCGCTCACCGACCCTCATACAATGACAAAAACGATAAACGGCTTTTCCAAACTTTCCAAAAAAGAGAAAATTCAGTGGCTCACCACACACTTCAGTCAAAATGCCGCCGAGGCGGAACGCGTGCTCGGCTCCTGGCAACATTCAGACGATTCGGTGCAAAAGGTCATTGACGGTTTTACGGAAAATGCTATTTCCAATTATACGCTGCCGTACAGCATAGCGCCCAATTTCCTGATCAACGGGGTGGAATACGCCGTTCCGATGGTGATCGAAGAAAGCAGCGTAGTGGCGGCAGCCAGCAGCGCCGCCAAATTCTGGCAGGAACGTGGCGGATTTCACGCCGAGATTGTGGGCACCGTCAAGCTAGGACAGGTACACTTCTACTGGCCGGGAAATCCGGATACGCTGCGAGCCCTGTTTCCCGAACTCAAAGCCCGACTGCTGGAATCGAGTCGCGACCTGACCGCCAATATGGAGCAACGAGGCGGCGGCATCCTGGATATTGAACTTCTTGATTTTGAGTCGGTAGAACCTGATTACTTCCAGTTGCGCGCCTCCTTTGAGACCTGCAACAGCATGGGCGCCAATTTCATTAACTCCGTATTGGAGCGTTTTGCCGACACGCTGGAAGACTTTTTTACCGACTATCCCGGACTTGCCGATGAGGAGCGCGACGTAGAGGTGATCATGGCTATTTTGTCCAATTACACCCCCCTCTGTCGGGTGCGGGCCTGGGTAGAGTGCCCAATCCAGTCGTTTGCAGATCTGGCCCGCTCGCAGGGCATGGATGCCGATACGCTTGCGCGGCGGTTCCAACGGGCTGTGCGGATTGCACAAATAGACCCTTACCGTGCCACTACCCACAACAAAGGCATTTACAACGGCATCGACGCCGTGGTACTGGCTACCGGCAATGATTTTCGGGCCATTGAGGCTTGCGGACATACTTACGCCGGCCGCGACGGACAATACCGGAGCTTGAGCTCTTGTACACTCAGCAACGGGCTCTTGCGCTTCGAACTGGAGGTTGCGCTGGCAATGGGTACGGTGGGCGGATTAACAGCCCTGCATCCGCTGGCTAAACTCAGCCTGGAGCTGCTGGGCAACCCTAGTGCAGAAGAACTGATGTGCATTACCGCTGCGGTAGGACTGGCTCAAAATTTTGCGGCTGTGCGCTCCCTGATTACCACTGGTATTCAACAGGGGCACATGAAAATGCACCTGACCAATATCCTGAATCACCTGGGCGCCAGCGAAGAGGAAGCTGCCGCCGCTCAATTTTATTTCCAGAATCAAACGGTGAGTTTCAGTGCCGTGAGAAGCTTTTTATTGGAAAAGCGCTCCTGATTTGGTCGTGAGATGGCATTTTTCCGTTTTTAGGCAAAACAAAACATGCCAGCAGCGCATTTTACTGCCCGGATGATCTTTTTAACACATAAAACGCTACCATGAAAGTAAAAAATGTACTCCTGTTCGCCGCAGCAGCCCTGTTTTCCTTGCAAAGCTGCGAAAGCGACGACCCCAAAGGCCCGGACTGCAACATTCCCAATGCAGACCTGTCGTACAACCTGAACATCAAGCCTATTATTGATCAGCAATGCACCAGTTGCCATGCACCTGGCACCGGCGTCGTTGGCGCAGTTGGTGATTTTCGCAACTACAGCGGACTGGAGCCTTATCTGAAAAACGGCAAGATCCTGGATGCTGTAGTAAATGATAAGACCATGCCCCAGGGTGGCGGCATGAGCCAGGCCCAACGCGACAGCATCAATTGCTGGATTGCATCCGGCTACCCTCAGTAAAAGGCGCAAGGGGGACACAAAGGCGCGAAGGTGCGAAGACACAAAGGCGGGTAGGCGCATTCGCGCCTACCCGCCACCGTCCACCGTCCACCGTCCACCGTCCACCGTCCACCGTCTACCGTCTACCGTCTACCGTTGGCCGTCTTAAGAATCGCTTCTGCTGCTTCCCTGCCGCTCTGGGCGGCGCCGTTCATGAAGCCGGCAAAGTCGCCGCCGCAATGCTCTCCGGCAAAAAATACGTTGCCCAATGGCATCTGCTCTGCACCGGAAATAGAGGTGTATTGTCCAATGGTTGGGCAAATGTAGGAACCCAAAGCGTGCGGATAGGTGGGCCAATCCATACGAGCTGTTTTGCCGCTGTAATGTGCCGTAGCGCCCGGGAAGATCTGTTCCCAGAATTTCAAATACTTGTCTTTTTGCTGCTCCTGTGTGCCATGGCCCACATTGGTGCCGCGCCTGCCGCCGAACAAAATGGACAAGCCGGCTGCCTGATCATCGCGGGTTTGCAACTGGGCATTGTCCCAGCCGTTGGGGATGCCGTTGTCTGAGTACACCAGTCCGGTGTATCCCATCTCTCTCCAGAAATGCTTTTTCATGCCAATCATCAACTTGGCGTTGATGCCATAGCCCAGCTCCTGAATGCATCGGCGCTTTACCTTTGGCATGTCGAGTTTAACGTCCAGTTTGCGCAATACGGTGAAGGGCAGGGTAAGGATCACGTAATCGGCAATGATCGGATCGCTCATGCCGGCAAAATAGAGCGCATACGCACTCCCCCGGGCGGTGATGGATTCCAGGGCCAAACCTGTTTCCAGGTGGTTGCTATGCCTGTCGGCCAGGGCTCCTGGAATGAGCTGGTTGCCGTTTCTCACCTTGTAGCGCTCATCGCTTTCTCCGAACACGTCCCAGTGGCCATGCGAAGTATCTGTGGAAATGAGCAACAAGAGGTTGAGGCTGGACTGAATTTCCGGGGAAAGACCGTATTCCGATTCATACGCCACTTCTATGAGACGCTTCACCCAGCCGGTGGCGCCAATCTGCCCCAAATATTCCGACAGGCTCAGGCGGTCGAACTGCTTGATCACCCTGCTTTTGGAGCGGAAGGAAATGTCTCCGTCGAGTTTATCAATATCCGCCTGCATGCGGGGAGCAAAACCGCGGAATTCTTCCACTACCTGCGCCAGGCTGTAGTGCTGCTGGTTGAAATAGAAGGCTTCTTTGATCAGTTTGGCTTCAGATTCCTGGGCATAATCAATCATTTCCAGCCCGAATTCGCGCGCGAGCGTCCACATATCGGCGTGATTGGTGTCGATGAATTCGCCGCCAAATTCCGTCCAGGTGCCGGGCCCCATGGCATCCGTAACGCTGAAAATACGCCCGCCCATGCGGTTGGAGGATTCATAAATGGTGGCCTCCAGACCTCCTTTTTTGAGGTAATGCAAGGCGCTTAAACCGGCCATGCCGCCTCCCACGATGGCAATTCGCGGCATGATGGCTCGTTGAAAACGGGGCAGTGCCAGGGCGGGCAACAAGCTGCCGGCCAGTGCTGTCTTCCCGGTGTTGGCCAGAAACCGGCGGCGCGACAAACGGGCTTCATCGCTGCGTTGCTCTACTTCCAGAGCGGAGGTTTTTTCTTTTTCTGCGGCAAGCGCCATCTGAAAGGCCTTGCGAATGGTGCCAAATAAGGGTGTTTTAGCTGTTTTCTTCATGCTTAATCGACAGGGTTAAAAGATGTTTCCTAACTCGAAAGTAGGATTTATTTTGAATCTGACGCTACACAGGCGGACATTTTGGATCAGACCTCGCAGGTTTTTAAAACCTAAGAGATCCTAACAATCCGTCCACCGTCTACCGTAGGCCGTCTACCGTCCACCGTTGCGCTTCATTAGCCATTTACCGCACTCCGTTTTTTTTATACCCCGCTTCGATGGGGAATATTTTTGCCCCATCTGCTCCGGCCTGCACCTTTGTGTCATCAAACCGCCGGAGAGTATTATTCTCCGGTGTAATTATTCACCAAACCATCCAATTAAGCAGTCTCAGAAATGGCTGCCGGAAAAAAATCATGAAAAAAGTAACGATCTTCAGCTTGTCGCTCCTGCTCCTCCTGAACGCCTGTAAAAAGGACGATAATAACGACGACACCCTGGCCGCAGCACCAAAAAAGCTGGTAAAAATGAGCTATGAAAACAATGCAAGTGCGCCTGAAACAATTGAGTATGATGCACAGGGCCGCGTAGCCCGCTTCGATGATGGTGAAGATGAAACCACTTACACCTACAATGGCAATGAAGTAAAGATCAAGGAATTTCGTAATTCCGAGAACCGGGAGGTTTTCAGCTTCACCGGCCAGCTGAATGCCAAAGGGTATCTCACCCAGGGTACGGCTATTTCTCAGTACAACCAAAGTGCTGTTGAAGGCATTACCTACACTTTTGAGTACGACAACAATGGTTACATGACCAAAGAAACTCGTACCGGAAGTGGTGGCAATGTCTATGTTACGGAGTACACCTACAGCAAAGGAAATATGATCGGCTTTAAAACGTACCTCAACGGGGTGTTTTCCTACGGCGGAAGCTGGGAGTACGCTGATACAAAGGCTGATAAGTCCAAGCTCAACTGGGAGCAGTTCTATGCCCCCAATACCTTTACCGGTAAAACCAACCAACTATTGCCCACCAAATACACCGCAAGTTCCGGCTGGTTCGTTAATATGAACTACACCGTTGACAATCAGGGATACGCCACTTCCAATACCCTGACATTCTCCAACGGGAATGTTTCAAAAGTGTACTTTGATTTCGAATAAAAAAGTAGCGTCGTAACAAGTCAATCAGGTGAGTGGGGAGCGTTGCGGTCATACCGAAGCGCTCCCCACTCTGCCAAATACCGGAAAACGAGCGGTCAGTTCCTGCCCCTTTGGCCAAACTTTCAGAAGTGAATGCACAAAGGCTTCATCCAGCGGATCATGGCCGAATTTG
>JADZFI010000311.1 GCA_020850025.1 Saprospiraceae bacterium | reverse complement strand
TTCAACTGCCATTGATTTAGCGAACCTAACCGCAAACCCAGCTGCACAACAAATACTTCAACAAAGAGGTTGCGATGTCGGCATTTTACTAACGAATCAAAATTATGGTAATGTATTCGGAAGAGCAAACTCTACCAACCCAGCTAGTACCAATAAATTTTGCCTTGCACAAATAGCAAGTATTGGTCCTATCCGCTATACATTGGCCCACGAGCTTGCCCATCAGTTTGGCTGCCAGCACCAAGATGTTATTAATGTTCCAGGCTGCCCACATGGAAAAGAGTTGCAGACTATTGGCAAAAACACTATCATGGTAAGTGGTGTCCAAAATTACACCCGTATTCAACATTTCTCCAACCCTAACGTACTCTTTGGTGGTGAGCCTACTGGTAACTCAATATTTAGGAACAATGCTGCTCAAATACGAGGAGCATTTTGCGAGGTGGCAAATAATAACCCACCTGCTTGGTTCACTGCTGACTTTGCCCACGGATCAGTAATTGCTAATGACTGCCCATTTACTGCCAGTGCAAGTGTTCAGCCCGGAATGGTGGATATTTTGGGTAACCAACAAGATTGTGGTACGAATTATTCCTATCAATGGTCGTGGTCAGGAGACGGTATCAACTATCTTAACTTCGGTATCAACAGCCCTAATTTGAGCCTTCCCATAGCGCCAGCTTGTCCTTTCTTTTATCTGCGAGTGACAGTTAGCACACCTAACGGATGCAGTGCCGCCTTTACGAAACTAATGTTTTGTGGTAATACTCAATGCAGTGCCCGCCCAGAAAGAGAGGGCAATACTGACACCAAAATGGTGGAACAAAATAAGATATTCCCCAACCCTGCCCAATCAAAGTTCAGCTTACGGCTGGAAGACTTCCAAAAGATCGGAAGTGTGAAAGCTTGGAGCGTAAACGGAACATTGGTTCACACATTGCCAGTACTTGGCTTTGAACAAGGTACGCTAACGTGTGATATTTCCAAACTAACAAATGGTTTTTGGTTTATAGAGGTCCAAGAAGGAGATAAGAGAGAGGTCTTGAAACTGACGGTATTGCGTTGAGACACGAAAGCCGTGCAGGGTGGCAATTGCCACTGCACGGCCTTTTTCTTTTCAAGTCAAACAGAAGACAGTGCCATGAATTCAACTTTTCCATTCGTAGTTGTAGTATTAGCTTTGCTAACCGGGTGTCGAAAAGATATCGGGCTCAGACAGGCAATTCCGCTCAATGATAACCCTACGAACAGTCCCATCAACACCAGCTTTACAGGGTGTGATGATACATCCTCTTTCAAGAGTAATGCTGACTTGCAACCACTTGCATATCTTCAAAATTGTTATTCTTGCGAGGTTAATAAGGAAGTGCCCGGTTTGGGAGAGATTCAGTGGACAGGTAATTGCGAAGTATATATTGCTGATTCTACATTAATATTCAGATTTAATACTTATCAACCGTATTTTGAGGAGCTCTTGCTAAGAGAAACTCTTGAGTTTGGTTATATTCCTCTTCATATTGGTATTTTCCCAATTTTTGATTACATTGACTGGGCACAAGACCCGGAAAAAAGTTTTGGCTCCTACAGTAGATCCTGGGACGACGGTGATGTTTCGGATGGTTTATGGGGTACAGACACTCATTGCACCAACTACATTGAAATCACCCGCCTTGACCTGGAAGATTGGGAAGTTGATGGCCGGTTTGAGATACATCTTAAAATGAAGGAACAAGGAACAAACGGCATTTTGTATTCTGAACGCATTAACTTTCTGAACGGTAAATTCAAAGCCGAAATCGAGAAATATTGACAATATCCAACTGAATTGGGCGCAAACCGACTCTTTCATTTAATAAACTATAGCTATGGTCAGTTCTAACAACAGTATTAAACAGGTACTTGGTTTGCTTTATTTTTGTTTTGCTGTGTCAGCCAGTTTTGCCCAAATCCCAAACGGTAACTTTGAAGAATGGCAGACTGTTGACAGCATCGAGAACCCGGTAAATTGGGAAACGAACAATTATTATGTTGGTTACTTTCCCGTTGCTAAAACGCTGAATGCAATACAAGGCAATTATTCCTTGAAAATATCCAGCACCGCAAGAGATGTTGGAGGCTACGCCACCGGCGATGGATGTGCCCACGTCAAATTTATACCCACTGAAGTCTATAAATACCTGACCGCAACTGTCAAAATTGACTCCGTAGATACGAACGGAGAGGTCATTATTCGCGTCAAACAATGGGTGCCGTCGAATGCCCTTTTTGAAAAGATTGGCAGTTGGAAAGCCACATCAGTCACCAGTGGGGTTGTACAAGTTACTTTGCCCATTGATCAGGTGGGTCTGGATACTCTTTTAATTGAAATTTGGGCAAAGAATAATTATGACCTCTTTGTAGATCCCGGATATACTGAAATGATCATTGACAGTATGCAATTGAAAATGACTGTGGCTGATCATGAACCTGAAAATAGTCTCATTGGGGTGATTTTTCCCAATCCCGCCGGCGAAACCTTCCACCTACAAACAGAATCTGCCATTGAAACGCTCCAGATTTTTGACGCAACCGGCAGGGAAATGCGTTCATTTTCAGTTACGCCGTCAAAAGAGGGCGCAACCGTGCATATTCGGCAGTTGCCGGGCGGCTTGTATTATCTGGTGCTGCGCTTGAAGGATCGGGTATGGAGCGGGAAATTTGTGAAGCGGTAAAAATTACTTCTGAAACGCTCTCAGCTTATTAGAAACATTGGGAAAAATGAAGGGCGCTCCGTTAATCCGGGGCGCCCTTCAAACCCTTCAAACCCCTCAAACTTTTCAAACCCATCAAACCCATAGTCGGCGGCTAAACCCGCCGGTACAAGAATCAATCCTCATCCACCACCTCCCCGGTCGGATTTCTCTCCCACATCAGGTAGGCTTTGAGGAATTCATTGAGGTCGCCGTTGAGGACGTTATCAGGATTGTGTACTTTATAGCCTGAGCGGAGGTCTTTTACCCAGCGGTCGTCCAGCACGTAGGAACGAATCTGGCTGCCCCATTCAATTTTGCTTTTGCCGGCTTCGATCTTGTCTTTTTCTGCCTGGCGTTTGCGCATTTCCAGTTCATAAAGACGACTTTTCAGCAAGTTCATGGCAATTTCGCGGTTGCGGTGCTGACTGCGGTCTTGCTGACATTCGGCCACGATGCCGGTTGGAATGTGCGTTACACGCACGGCAGATTCCGTACGGTTTACGTGCTGTCCACCCGCACCGGATGCCCGGAATACGTCCCAGCGAAGGTCGTCAGGACTTACGTGAATTTCAATGCTGTCGTCCTCAATGAGTGGGTACACGAACACAGAGGAAAAGGAAGTCTGGCGTTTGCCCTGGGCATTGAACGGACTGATGCGCACCAGACGGTGTACGCCGTTTTCGCCTTTTAGCCAGCCATAGGCATAATCGCCACGAATTTCGATACAGGCAGATTTGATGCCTGCCGTATCGCCCTCCTGCTCGAAAATGTCGATGACTTTGAAGCCGTTGCGTTCCGCCCACATGCGGTACATGCGCAGGATCATGGCCGACCAGTCGCAGGCTTCGGTTCCGCCGGCGCCTGCATTGATGGTGAGTACGGCATTCATCTCATCCTCTTTTTGGTTGAGGGTGCCGCGGAACTCAGCATCTTCCAGGATTTCCAGGGTGCGTTTGTATTGGGAGTCCACCTCTTCTTCGGTGGCCATGCCCTCCTTCTGAAATTCGAACAGGCCTTCCAGGTCATCCACCTCCCGGGCAAGGGCGGCATAATCGTCGAGCCATTTTTTATTCAGGCCGATTTTGCGCTGAATGCCTTCAGCGCGTTTGGGGTCATTCCAGAAATTGGGGTCGAGTGTTTGGCTGGTCAGGTCTTCTACTTCTCTGGCGCGGTTATCCACGTCAAAGATACCTCCTTAGGACCGCCAGTTTGTCTTTCAACTCCTTGAGTTGTTCGATCGTCATTGGAAACGGAAAGTTTTAAAAATGAGAAATTGGTGTTATAGCACTTCCACATAAAAGATCAACTCCGAATTGGCCGGAATGGTTCCATTGGCGGCGTCCTGATCTCCGTAGCCCAGTTCGGAAGGGATAAAGAAATAGGCTTTGGCGCCGTGTGCCAGGTATAGGATGGCTTCATCGAATCCTTTGATCATCTGACCAACTCCGGCAGGAAACTGCAGGGGCTGGCGCCGGCTGAAGGAATTGTCGAAAGAGTAGCCATCTTTCAGACAGCCATAGTAGTGTACCTGTACCACTTCACCTTCCTGGATTTGCGCACCGGTACCGAGTTCTTCCACCATAACTTTCAGGCCGGAAGGGTAGGTGGTGATTTCCGTGTTGAGCAACCCACTGGCATAGGCCTTTGTCTTGGCTTTCACGCGATCACCGATCACTTTTACGGCAGATTCCAGTTGTTTGGCGGCAACGGCTTTTTGTTCCAGGGTGATGATGTCCAGCAGTACCACCTCAAAACGAAGCTCCTTGGCTTGTTTTTCATTGGGCGGCAGGTAATTCCGCATGTTGTCGTCAATAGTCTGGAAAATGGTCAGGCTATCGCCTTTACCCATCATGAGTGCGGCGTCATGGAGGGGAGGGTAGTGGGTTGGGTTGTCTTCCGGCTTGGCAATATCATACCGATAAGTGCCACCGGGGTTCTTTTTGGAGGTACTGAGCAGGGTGTTGTTGACATAAATGTCCACATTTGCCTGAATGGCCTCGCCCGGCACCGGCTTTTGTCCACCCTTTTTGGTGTGATGAACGTAGCGGTAGCCATGCTCCGAAATTGTTTGTGCATGCAGGCACAGTGTGCCAAGCGAGATCAGAAATGCAGTGAAAATTTTGTATTTCAACATGTTATACACAAAAATTAAGGGTTGTGCAAAAAAGGATGATGGGGTTGATGCTGGTTTGGCGAGCCTTTTTCTGAAAAATTCAGATAGCGTCCAAAACCATCATCAACCCCATGTCACCGCAGGAATCCAGTAATTACTGGCCCATCTCAATGTAGAACACCAGGTCGGTATTCGGTGGGATGTCGCCACCGGCGCCTTGTTCGCCGTAGCCCAGGCTGCTTGGGATGAAGAGCATGGCTTTGCCGCCGCGGTTGAGCAGCTTCATGCCTTCGTTGAAGCCGGGGATAAGTTGGCCAACGCTGAACGGTGCCGGGCCGCCGCGATCGTAGGAATTATCAAACATAAAGCCATCGGCTTTGCGTACGCCGTAGTAGTTGGTTGGAACGCTGTCGCCATCTTTGATTGCAGCGCCGGAGCCTTGTTCGATGATCACATACTCCAGGCCGGAGGCTGATTTTTTCAGGTTAGCCAGTTTCTTTGCTTTGTAGTCGGCCAGCATCGTTTTGATGGTTTCTGCAACCACCATGCCTTGCGCTTTGGCGGACTCTGCTTTTACCATTTCTTCCTGCTGACGCTGCTGCAGGATTTCAGGGGTAATGATCTCTACCAGTTTAACTTCGTAGCGGATTTCTTTAACCTCGCCGAAGGACTTTGGAATACCTTTTTTCATCAGGGAGTCCAGTGGCTGGATCACCGTGGCGCTGTCGCCTTTGGTCATAAGCAGCAGTGCTTCAAACACAGCCGGAACTTTTCCTTTCATCATGCTGGAGTCAGGAATAGCGATTTCGCGTGGGCCGCCTGCATCGCGCAGGGTGCTGGCTACCAGGGAGTCGTTTACCCAGGTATTAACGTTAATCAAAACAGTATTTCCGAAAGTCACCTTCGGACCTTCCAGGTTGGTGTGGTTGGTTACGAGGTTACCACCAGGGGTGGTTACTGCACTGCCTTTTTCGCAGGCGGTTTGAGTAAAGGCGAATGCCGCCAAAACAAACAAAATCAGTAGGTTACGCATTCTTTACGAATTAAGTGAATGATAGATGCTGAGTGAATAATGGTTTTTATCGGGTCTTTATCGGTCAGGCATTGGCCCAGATTTTATCCTTGTATTCCGGCAAAATGCTTTTGAACTTATCAATGGTGGCTTTAAGGCTGTCGTGCGAAAAAGCGCCTGAAGCGTTTTTGTGACCACCGCCTTTGAAATGCTTTTTGCAAATTTCCTGTACGTCAATATTGCCTTTGGAGCGCAAACTGAGCTTCACCACCGTAGGTTGATTGTGGATGAAAGCGGCAATTTTTACATCCTTGATGGTGAGTAAATAATTGACGATGCCCTCTGTATCGCCCCGTTGTATATCGAAAAGCTCATAGTCCTTGCGCGACAACCAGATCAGCGCGGTTTTGAACTCCGGCAAAAACTCCATCCTGTTGGAGAGGCAATGCCCCAGCAGGCGCAGATTTTTCTCCTTTTGTGAATTGAAAATCATGTCCTGCACCCCCACATCATCCGTGCCTCGCTCCACCAGGTCGGCTGCAATACGGAAAACGCTGGGGTTGGTGGCGTAGCGGAAAGAGCCGGTGTCTGTAACCAGACCTGTGTAGAGGCATTTTCCAACCGTATTGGGATTGACCTTGTCGCGATCGCCCAGACCATCCATAAAACGGTACACCAGTTCGCAAGTGCTGCTGGCTTCCGGTTCGGAGAAGATATGGTCGGCAATGGGATCAGGATACAGGTGGTGGTCTATCAGAATGCGTTGCGCAGGCAGATCGCGCACATAATCGCCCATTTTGTCAATCCGCTCCAGTGCATTGAAATCCAGGAAAATGAACAGGTTCTTTTTATTGATCACCTGTTTGCATTCCTCCGGCTGAAGGTCCCAAATCAGAATGTCGGCCGCGCCAGGCAGGGCCTCAAACTCTTCGGGGTACTCTGAGGGGAATAAAACATGCACGGTATGTCCGTGTTGTTCCAGATAATGCCGCATGGCCAGCGAACTGCCGATGGCATCTCCATCGGGATTCCGATGAGAGAAGATGGCTACATTTTGCGGAACCTTGATCAGCTGTCGAAGCGCGGCAGAAAATTCCATTGGTATGTTAATGACGAGTGCCTCGGCGGCCAATGGGGTGAAAGC
The DNA here is from genome assembly GCA_020850025.1 of Saprospiraceae bacterium. Taxonomy (GTDB): domain Bacteria; phylum Bacteroidota; class Bacteroidia; order Chitinophagales; family Saprospiraceae; genus M3007. Next base: position 441 of record JADZFI010000311.1, on the reverse strand, counting down.
AGGCCATACGGGCTAAAAACGGGTGCAAAAGTACGACCTTAAAAGCGAATCGGCCATTTTGCCACAGATTATTTTTTCAAAAACCTTTTTTAATACCCTTTTGGAAATATAATCTTGAAATACCTTTGCGGCCCCAATGCAGCAGGCGGTTGTTTAACCTTTCGTCCGGCAGTTGGGAATACACCCAAACGTTCATCCATTATCACCTCGATACACATGGCAGGCAATCGCACCTTTACTATGATCAAGCCCGACGCGGTACGCGCCGGCAACATTGGCAACATTCTTCAAATGATCAATGCGGCAGGTTTCCGCATTGTGGCCATGAAGCTCACCAAACTCAGCATGGAAAAAGCCGGCGAATTTTACGCCGTACACAGCGAGCGTCCGTTCTACGGCGAACTCTGTGAATTCATGAGCAGCGGCCCGATCGTGGCGGCT
>JADZFI010000310.1 GCA_020850025.1 Saprospiraceae bacterium | reverse complement strand
GCATCACCAGAATCACGGAAGAGAAGCCGAACAGAATGGCCAGCGTCACTAATTTGGCCAGCCAGCCGTACCCGGTCATATAGGTACTGATGGCATAGGCCACGGATGCTTCTGCGCCGTTTGTGCGGAATTCGGTGTAGTTGGCCATACCCGTCAGCACATAACTGAACAGGATGTACAACACGGTACAAATGGCCAGCGACCCCATGATCCCGATCGGCATGTCGCGCTTCGGGTTTTTGGTTTCCTGCGCCGCCGTCGATACCGCATCGAAGCCAATAAAGGCGAAGAACACCACCCCGGCGCCCGCCAGAATGCCGCCCCAGCCGCCGAAACTATGCGTATTGCCCAAGGCATTGGTGTATGTAGAAACCGCAGGGATCATCGGCTCGTGGTTGGCAGGTACGATAAACGCCCAGCCCAGCGCGATAAACATAATAACGATCACCACTTTTATGGCTACGATAACGCCATTCAGGGTAGCCGACTCCTGGATACCGCGAATCAACACCAGCGTCAGGATCAGCAGGATCAACAGCGCGGGCAGGTTGATGATGCCACCCACCCCGTCGAGCGAGGTCTGGAATGGCGAGTGGCACCATTGATAGGGTATGACATAGGCGGGCCCGAAAAATTGTTCGAGCAGTTTATTCAGGTACTCCGACCATGCGATAGATACTGTAGCGGCGCCGAGTGCGTATTCGAGCACCAGATCCCATCCGATGATCCAGGCGATAAATTCGCCCATGGTAGCATAGGAGTAGGTGTATGCGCTACCGGAAATCGGGATCATCGAAGCAAATTCTGCATAGCAGAGGCCGGCAAAAGCGCAGCCTATGGCGCCGATGATGAAACTGTACGTCACACCCGCTCCGGCGTGTTCGGCTGCAGCGGCGGCAGTCCGTACAAACAGACCGGCGCCGATGATAGCGCCGATACCGAGTAAAATAAGGTTCCAGGCACTCAGGTGCCGCCGGAGCGTGCCCTGCCCTTCTTCATTTGCTTCAGTCAGAAGCACGTTCAAGGATTTCTTAGCAAAAAGATTCATATTGTTCGTTAAAATTGGTTTCAGGGGGCCAAGATAGTACAGTTTGGTGATTTTGGTTTTTTGAGGGGGAATTTTGGATGAAGGGCAGTTTTTTTAACCACAATCATCAGTCATCATGGATTTTGCAAATTCGCTGAAATGACTTCGGAGAAGTCAAATGTTTGTAGATCAGCAGGCTTCCAGGCGAAAACGACCTCGGAAAGGCCGAATCTTTTAATATCATAGGCATTGTTCGGCCATGTTCGACCTCTCCGAGGTCGGATAAACGTGCTGCATTGTGGTTTCTACAAACATTTGACCTCTCCGAGGTCATTTTCAAGCAAAATCCGGATGATTTATGCTTTTTTGATTCACTGGCTGATGATCAGTTTTTGCGTTAAACGTTTGTTGTCACTTGTAGTGGCTGTGAGGAAGTACATGCCGGAAGGGAGCGTTAAATCAAGTGTAATCTCGGAAGTGGAGATGGTGTGTTGTTGGAAGACGGTTTTGCCCTGGAGGTCGGTGATAGTAATATCTTTTAATACGGCATCGGGATAAGAGAGGTGACATGTGCCGGTCGTGGGATTTGGAGAGATGTTGAACTGGTATGTATTCGGAGGAACTGTTAGAATGCTATTTAAGGAAAAGCACCCGGGTCTTACAGTCACAGGAGGATCTTCCCAACCATTCCAGTATTTAGATAATTTGTCTTTGAACACTTGAATTTGTTCAAGGGCAGCTTTTGTCGTATTAATAGCATCCATTTGTCGTGCCCAAGTGAAGCAAAAACTTCTTCTTTGTCTTGCACCCGGATTCATTCTGGGAGAAGTATAAGACGCCAAACCACGACGAAGGCCAGGTAAGTTGCCGGCGGTCGGTTCTGACCATCCTGTGGTGTCCGTTGGGTCCCCCGGATAAATAAGTTTTTCTGCCTCGGAAGTGTCCTGAGGATGATAGCCATTGCCTCCCGTTCGTAACGGTGTGCCATCCAGCCAATGTCCGGTTAAATATTTGAAATACTGTTGTGGAGTTTGGGGGTATCTGGTAGCGAACGGCGTAGTATTCTGGGAGTTACCCACCTGCATAAAATAGGTAGCAGGTTCATAAGACGGAGTAGGATAAAATGGATCATAAGGTTCGTATCCGACTAAAAACATGGCAATCACTGGAGTAGCATCATTAAAACCATTTTGATCAATGGAATCTCCATTGTAACCGTAAAATATCTCATCAACGTAATATTCCTCATCACCCGGAATACACCCTATAAAATCGTCATTGTCCGCACCTATTTCAAAATTCATTAAAAGGCCGAAGTGAAGTGAATCCAAAGGATCCAAATCATTGTTCATGTACTCCAGGCTCACAAAAATGCTGTTATCGAGAGCAGGTTCTTCTGGACAAGAGTAAGCCCAAACTGTACAGAAAATTTGCATATCCATATAATGACCACTTGATGCTTCATGCAGGCCATGTATGTCGTGGAATGCAAAAAAGAGAATCTCTTCTGGAACACCAAGCAATTCTTGCGGGCCTCTTACATCAGGTAATGGAAAATCTCCATCTAAGGGATTGTAACTGTAATTATAGTCCCAATCATAAAACGGGGCAACGTTTACGGTGCTGTCCAAACCCTGCCACTGACTGAATTGTGGAAGTAAAAGAGTGCCCGGCCAGTTTATTATAGATGGAATTGGGTTATCAATCACCCCATTATCTGCAAAGTCATTTATATGAGCTTGGATTTCAGCTTTAGTCACCTTATGTATCTCATTATAACCCTCAACACCAAGTAGGCCCGGGGCAAAATCACTTTTAAGACCGGTTGGAGCGATACAAGCTAACTTCAGATTTCCAAAATCATCATACCCACCAATCCACGGCACCACCCTACGGAATGTTGCAATTTTTATACTATCGTTGTCGTCCGTCGCAGGGACTTTAAAACCCTTCTCGCTGCCATACCCGAACAACGCCCCATTACTCCACACCTTAGCCTCCACAGAATTGACATGTATAGTTTCGGAAACAGGCGCCTGAGCAACAGCATTTGTGGAAATCAGCAGACACAGTACGTAGAAATATTTTTTCATAAATTATTGATTAGCAGGACAAGATATCTGGATCACACGAAAAAACGGGTAGAATTTCGTGAATGCGCTATTTGCAATGTCCAAATCGTTCAACGGGCGATTGAAACGGATTTGATACACTCGGTTGATCGGTCTACTTTTGCTCCCATGCATGTCTTTATCAGCCGCGATTTAAGTCCCGATTCTGAATTTTCCAGCCTGCTCCGCGCGCAGGGCTGGACGGTGGACGGGCAGTCACTGGTCGTCCTAGAACCTTTGTCTTTTGACGCCGTTCCCGACTGCGACTGGATTTTTTTCGCCAG
>JADZFI010000309.1 GCA_020850025.1 Saprospiraceae bacterium | reverse complement strand
TGGTCTGGTGCCGCTGAAAGTCATGCTGGAAGCGGGCAAATATTTCCTCCGGAAACAAAAACGCAGCGTGGGCGTAAGCGAATCCGAACTGATCAAAATCGCGGTCAAATCCATGGGCCTCGACGAGCTGGCGCCTTTTGATCCGCAACAAAAAATCATTGAATACAATCTGGAAAAAGGCAACCCCGCGCAGGCCAAAAAGCTGGTTCAAAAGAACCTGGCAGCATTTGCAGAGGAGGCTGCCAGCGAGAGTCCGGCTCCGGGTGGCGGCTCCGTCAGCGCCTATGTTGGCGTTCTGAGCGCCTCTATGGCCACCATGATCGCAAACCTCAGCAGCCATAAACGTGGCTGGGACGACCGCTGGGAAGAATTCTCCGAAGTAGCCGAACGCGGGCAACAATTTATGGCCGATTTGCTGCGTGCCGTAGATGAAGATACCGATGCCTTCAACCTGATTATGGCCGCATTCGGTATGCCCAAAAACACACCGGAAGAAAAAGCCGCCAGAAAAGCAGCCATTCAGGCCGGCACCAAAAAGGCCATGGAAGTGCCCTTCAAGGTTATGCACCTGGCCCATCAATTGTTCCCGCTGCTGCGCCAAATGGTGGAATCCGGCAATCCCAATTCCGTAACCGACGGAGGCGTAGGCGCCCTTTGCGCGCGCACTGCCGTACGTGGCGCCTATCTGAATGTACAGGTAAACGCCGGCGGACTCGACGATAAAGCCTTTGCCGAACAGCTATTAAGCGAAGGACAAAAACTGGTAGCAGACGCCGACCGCCAGGAGCAGGAAATTCTGGCGCTGGTACAGCAGAAATTGTAAAGCCTACCTGGCAACCAATAGCTTTTTCACCACCAAACCCTGCTCTGTTTCCAGACGCAGCAAATAGGCGCCGACAGAAAGCTCGGGCAGGAGGATGGATGGCTCTCCACCGGCCAATGTGCCGGAATGAACCGTTTTGCCCTGAAAGTCCAGGATCTCAAACCGGGCCGGGCCAGTCAGGCCGCTTAGGTTGACGTACGCATCGGCGGGATTGGGCGAAAGGTTGATCCTGAGGGCCATTTCCGGCGTATCCGTACCCACCGTGCCAATTTGTTGAAAACCCAGGAAAAAGATGATGGTTCCGGTCATGGCAGGCACGTAACATTCGCCGTGATCGCCGGTGGGCAGCACATCCTGGATCTGGAAATTGGTTACTCCTTTGGCCAGAAATGAATCGCGGGCCAGCAGACTGTTCCGGAACGGCACCTGATCGTCGCCCATGCAATAAAACAGCCGGAACGGCGCCTCCGGCAGCCATCCTTTGTCGTAGGTATCATTATCATCCAGCGCCAGGTTGACCGGGTGCGCCGGGTTGGTCTGCACTGCTTGCACCAGCGCGGGTTGCAGCATCCGGAACGGCCGGGAATCGCCTTCATTGACCGTCAGAGCCGCAATGAGCAACCCGTTTAATTCCGAAAGACTGATGGCGCCTGAGTAAAACTGCCCGATCAGTGCCGCGTACTCCGGTTTGAACATATCGGTCAGATCGTTGAACAGATTGCCATACACGGTTTGATAGGAAAGCGCGGTATTGGGAATGTATGCCGGGTAATAATACACCGTGTCCTTTAGGATGAGATCCCGCATCACTCCTGAGATACTGTACGGTCCGGACAAAGGCGCTGCAGCCGTTACGGTAAATTCCTCAGAGGGGTCTTGCTCCACTGCCCGGTGCAGGGCCATGGCGCCGTGTCCGCCCTGGGAATAGCCTGTAATGAACAACTGATCATTGATGGCTACCTGTTCCTGCTGCAAAAACGCTGCTCCTGCCCGGAGCATATCCATGGCCGCCCAGGCTTCGCTTGCAGCATGTACATAAGGGTGGAAACCTTTTGAAGTGGGGCCAAGACCGAGATAATCCGGCAAAAAAGCCACATAGCCCATACCAGCAAACAAAGCACCTACAATGCCCTCTCCGTTGTTAGTCACATTCACAGAAGGTACATCCTGTTTGGAACCGGAGGTGCCGTGCTGGTACACCAAACGCGGAAAAATGCGCCCGGCCTGATCCGGAATGGCCAGCAAACCGGTGGCCGTATCCGGAACGCCATGTACACTCAGGGTAGTGTACGCCACCCGGTAATATTTGGCCCCGAACTGTATGAAAGGCAGGTTGTTGAAATCCTGCAGCAGCTCGGCTTTGGTTTTTTGTCCGAGAAAAGTAGCGGAAACCAGGGTTTGGGCGTTGAGAGAAAGCTGGATGCAAAGGCAGCAAAGAATCAGTAGGTATTTCATGTGTGGAGCGGAGATTGTTTTATGTAGGGTGTGAATGTAGGTGATTTTGGTATTTTCACTTAAGTCTTCTCGGCAAAGGGCCTGGTTACCCTACCTGCCAACAGCACAGTTGCAAAATTGCGACAGTATGTTTACTTTTGCCTGAGATACCTGCCAAAACACAGTTTTATTAGTAATCTATCATTAGAAATGAATAAAAAAACTTTATCAGAAAGAGATATCTGTACCAAATTCATTACTCCTGCATTAGAAAAAGCCGGTTGGAATAAACTGACCCAATTACTGGAGGAAGTATCATTTACCGACGGAAAAATATACGTCCGGGGAAAATTGACAGCCAGAGGAAAAGCCAAACGGGCAGACTATATCCTCTACTACAAACCCAATATTCCGATTGCTATTATTGAAGCCAAAGACAATAACCATTCCGTTAGAGCAGGCATCCAACAAGGTCTTGACTACGCACAAATTCTGGATATCCCTTGCGTTTTCAGCAGCAATGGCGACGGTTTTCTATTTCACGACCGTACTGCAACCGACGGGAGCATGGAAACTGAAATCAGCCTGGACGAATTCCCTACACCCGAACAACTTTGGCAGAAATACAAAAAATTTAAAGGCATCGAATCTCCTGATGTGGAGAAAATCGTTGCACAGGATTACTACTTTGACGGTACTAATCGCAAGCCAAGGTACTACCAGCAAATTGCCGTAAACAGAACCGTTGAAGCCATTGCCAACGGACAAAACAGAATCCTGCTGGTGATGGCCACCGGTACAGGAAAAACGTACACAGCCTTTCAAATCATTCACCGGCTTTGGAAAAGCGGAGCTAAAAAACGCATCCTGTTTTTGGCCGACCGAAATGCCTTGATTGACCAGACGCGCCGAGGCGACTTCAAGCATTTCAAAGATAAAATGACGGTGGTAAAACACCGGCAGATTGACAAAAGCTTTGAGATCTACCTGGCTCTGTATCAGGGACTCTCGGGTACAGATGACGCTGCCAATGTTTACAAGCAGTTTTCAAAGGACTTTTTTGACCTTATTGTTATTGACGAATGTCACAGAGGCAGCGCGAAGGAAGACAGCAGTTGGAGAGAAATTTTGAGCTATTTCCATAAGGCTACGCACATCGGTTTAACCGCCACGCCCAAAGAAACCGAAGAAGTATCCAACAGCGAATACTTTGGAGATCCGATTTATACCTATTCGCTGAAACAAGGTATTGACGATGGCTTTCTTGCTCCCTATCGCGTAGTGCGAATCGCTTTGGACATTGACGTGGAAGGATGGAGGCCGCCCAAAGGGTTCAGAGACAAATACGGGAATTTAGTAGAAGACCGAATTTACAACCGTACTGATTTTGACAAAAACATTGTTGTGGAAGAGCGCAGAAAGGTAGTAGCGCAAAAAGTTTCGGAGTTCTTGAAGGGAACTGACCGGTTTGCCAAAACAATTGCATTCTGCTGCGATATTGAACACGCAGAAGGTATGCGTCAGGCCTTGATAAATGAAAATCCGGACCTGGCCGCAGAAAATATGAAATACATCATGCAGATCACCGGCGACAACGATGAAGGCAAAAGGGAACTGGATAATTTCATTAATCCTGAAGAGAGATACCCGGTGATTGCCACTACCTCCGAGTTGATGACCACAGGCGTGGATGCGCAAACCTGTAAGGTAATTGTGCTGGATTCAAACATCAGCTCTATGACCAAATTCAAGCAAATTATCGGACGGGGCACGCGGATAAATGAAGAATATGGCAAACTTTACTTTACTATTCTGGATTTCAGAAATGCAACAGACCTGTTTGCCGACCCACAGTTTGACGGCGATCCGATCAGAGTTAAACCTGTATCTGAGGGAACCGACCTGAGCGACATTGTGGATGAGGAGGAAGCGTTACTCGAGCCAATATTTGATGAAGAAACCGGAAGCAGTATTGATTTTACCCGGCCTGAAATCCGATACCCCGATGCGGACATAGACTCACCACGAGTACATGAGCCCAGGGAAAAAATTTATGTCAATGGAGTAGATGTTTCGGTATTGATTAGCCGCGAATTACATTTCGACCAGCAGGGCAAACCCATTACCACCAGCCTGAAAGATCACACCAGGGAGATCATTAAAGAACAGTTTGCGTCGCTGGATGATTTTCTGAACAAATGGAAAAATTCAGACCGCAAAGAGGCCATTATCGCAGAACTCATGGAACAGGGCGTTATGGTTGAAGCCCTTTATGATGCCGTTGACAAACAAGTAGACCTGTTCGACCTCATTTGCCATGTGGCGTATGATCAGCCGCCATTAACCCGAAAAGAAAGGGCTAATAAGGTAAAAAAACGGAATTATTTCACCAAATATGGCGAGCAAGCCAGAAAAGTTATGGAGGCGCTGCTCGACAAATACGCCGATCAAGGCATAGAAAACATAGAGAACATCCAGATTTTGACGGTGCCCCCCATCAATGAGTTTGGAACCGTAACGGAAATCATCAAGGCCTTTGGCAGTCGTGAAGCATACGAAAAAGCCATCAGGGAACTAGAAAACGAACTTTACAAAGCGGCATAGACAAATGAGCAATATCGGCGGCATCATAAAATCCATCAGGGATATTTTTCGGAAAGACCCTGGTCTGAGCGGAGACGCGCAACGCATTGAGCAATTAGGCTGGATGATATTCTTGAAACTGTTTGACGACAAGGACAAGGAAAAAGAAATCCTGAACCCCAAATACCATTCACCTATTCCTGCGGAACTGCAATGGCGAAGTTGGGCAGAAAACGATGAAGGTATCACCGGTGATGAACTCATCGGTTTTGTCAACAATAAACTGTTTCCCACACTCAAAAATCTGACCGTTTCGGCAGACGACCGGCTGGGCATCATCATCCGCCAGATATTTGACGGCACCAATAATTATATGAAAAGCGGAACAACATTCCGCCAGGCCATCAACAAACTCAACCAGATTGATTTCAACAGCAGCAAGGAACATCACGTTTTCAATGTGATTTATGAGGAAATCTTGCAGGGTTTAGCCGCCAAAAAAGATACCGGCGAATTTTACACGCCAAGAGCTGTTACCCAGTTTATTGTAGACATGGTGAACCCTCAACTCGGGGAAAAAATTACCGACCCCGCCTGTGGAACAGCGGGCTTTCTGGTGTGCGCCATCGAACACCTGAAAAAACAGGTACAAAATATTGACGACCGCCATACCCTACAGGAAACCGTCACCGGTAGCGAACTGAAACCCCTGCCGTTCATGCTGAGTGTGGTGAACCTGATTACACACGACATTGAAGTGCCGAAAATTGAAAACGGCGACTCGCTGAGCCGCGAATACAACTCCATCAGGCAGGCAGACCGGGTAGACATCATTGTGGCCAATCCTCCCTTTGGCGGTGTGGTGGGCGATGGCATGGAAACCAATTTCCACTTGAATTACCGCACCAAAGAAAGTGCCGACCTGTTTTTGATCCTGTTCATTCAATTACTGAAAGAGGGCGGCCGTGCAGGCATTGTTCTGCCCGATGGCAGCCTGACCGGCGAGGGCGTTAAACAGCGGGTAAGGCAAAAACTCCTGGAAGATTGTAACGTACATACCATTGTGCGGCTGCCTCAATCCGTGTTTGCGCCTTATGCCACCGTGAATACCAACCTGATATTTTTTGAAAAGGGCAAGCCCACCAAAGAGATTTGGTACTACGAACACACTTTGCCCGAAGGCGCCAAAGCGTACAGCAAAACCAAACCCATACGCCTGGAAGAATTTGAACCGTTGAAAACCTGGTGGAACCACCGCAGCGAAAGCGAAGTGGCCTGGAAAGTGCCCATGCAAACCATTATTGACCGACAATACGATCTGGACATCAAGAACCCGAATAAGAAGGTGGAAGAAGTAGTATACGACCGGAAGGCCATCATCGAAAACCTGGAAAAGTCCTTTCAGGCATCCCTGGAGCTCCTAAATGAATTGAAGAATGGATAAACTGAACCCCCATTTTTCCGAGGTGATACACCTCATTCAAAAAGCAAGGTATCAGGCGTTGAAGGCCGTTAATACCGAGCTTATTAATCTCTATTGGGAAATTGGAAAATACATTTCCGAGCGTACCACTCAGGAGGGCTGGGGCAAAAGTACCGTAGTGCAACTGGCCAATTATATCCAGACACAGGAGCCAGGAACCAAAGGTTTTTCAGACAAAAATCTTTGGCGCATGAAGCAGTTTTACGACACCTACGCCCACTCGCCAAAACTCGCACCACTGGTGAGAGAATTAAGCTGGACCCACAACCTGATTATCTTCTCCAGATGTAAAACCGATGAAGAACGGGAATTTTATTTGCACCTGTGCAAAAGAGAAAATTACAACAAAAGGGAACTTGAGCGGCAAATTAATGCTGCCTACTTTGAGCGAACCATGCTGGGAAAGACTCCAAACGCTGCACTCGGCACACCTCTGCAAGTGTTGCCTCAAAACATCGGTAACGTTTTCAAAGAAACTTATGTCCTGGAATTCTTAACCCTGCCCGAAACATTTACCGAAAACGAACTGGAAACCGCCCTGGTACGCAAAATGAAATCCTTTTTGCTGGAACTGGGAAGAGATTTCCTGTTCATGGGCGAGCAGTACCGCCTGCAGGTAGGCAACAAGGATTTTTTCATTGACCTGCTGTTTTACCACCGTCAATTGCAGTGCCTGGTGGCTTTTGAGCTGAAAACCACCGATTTCGCACCGGAGCACCTTGGGCAGTTGAATTTTTACCTCGAGGCCCTGGACCGCGATGTGAAGAAACCCCACGAAAACCCCAGCATTGGCATTTTACTCTGTAAAGGCAAAGACAGCGAAGTAGTGGAATATGCGCTGAGCCGCCACCTGTCCCCCACCCTGGTGAGCGAATACCAAATGGCCCTGCCCGACAAAAAACTGCTGCAAGCCAAACTGCACGAATTGATCGAATTATGGGAAAATCAAAAAAGGGAGGAGATATGAGCCAAATATCTTCATCAATAACATTTAAGAATTTAGTTAGTAGCCCTGTGGGAATCATTGCAGCGTTTATCGTGGAAAAACTTGCAGTGGAGAATGGCTGTGTACCATTAAGAACCTTTTTTTTGGAAATTCAAACAGGTAAGACTCCTCCTATGAGCAACCCTGAGTATTATTCTTCAAAAGATATTGAATGGATAAAGCCTTCTGATATCGGTATTGATATGGTACTGTCTGGGAAAAATTATATTTCAAACAAAGCTGTAACTGATAAAAAAGCAACTGTATACAAGCCCAATACTGTACTGTTCAATTGCATCGGGAATCTAGGTAGGCTCGGCATTACGAAAAAAAGTGCCTCATCAAATCAGCAAATTACTGGCATTTTGTTCGACGATAGAGTTTACCCAGAATATGTTTACTACTACTTTTTAACTAAACAGGCAAAGTTTTATGAACAATCATCCCAAACTACACTGCCAATTATCAATCAAAAAGGATTAGGCAATCTGGAATTCAGTTGTCCAGATTTAAATTCACAGGAGGAAATAGTCCGCTTTTTAGATTATTGTAAGGAGTGTCTTGGCACATCATCCTATCCAACAAATTCAGGGTTTAAACTAAATAGGGATATTTTAAAATTCTCAAACAGGGTATTTAAAGCCTACTATACTCAGCGTACATTAATCTCAAAATTCACCCACCAACTAACCCTCCTCGACACACTAAACCAGGCCATTTTACAGGAAGCGGTGCAGGGCAAACTGGTGATTCAAGATCCTAACGACGAACCCGCATCCGAGTTGCTCAAACGCATCAAAGCCGAGAAAGCCA
>JADZFI010000308.1 GCA_020850025.1 Saprospiraceae bacterium | reverse complement strand
CCAAAAAGATGGATGCTGCGATCTTTCGCATGTGCAAAAGTAATGATTTTTCAACTGGGATGAATCAATGATCCGATCATTATCGCTAGATTAACATTGCTATCCGGCAATCGACACACCAATCCATTTGCCTATGCCGAAAGTGATGGCTGCAGCCAGCAACCCAAATACCACCTGCCGGAATCCGGAGAACCAGATACTTCTGCCGGTAAATAGGGTAATAGAGGCTCCAATCAGGAATAATCCTACGGTACTTAAAGCAATGCTGACCAGAATAGCCGAGCTACCGCTGCTCCAGATAAAAGGAGCCACAGGAATAATAGCACCAATGGCAAACAGGATAAAAGAGGTAATAGCCGCTTCCCAAGCCGAACTTTTTAGCTCTTCCGGATTGATACCCAATTCTTCTTTGATCAGGAGTTCATGGGCTTTATCCTGGTCAGATATAATTTCCGAGGCCATTTCATGCGCCTGATCCTCCGGAATGCCTTTGGCCATATAGATCAGGGCTATTTCCTGCTTTTCACCCTCTGGATTCGACTCAATTTCATCCATTTCCAGGGCCATTTGTTTTTCGTACAATTCCTGGGAGCTTTTCACCGAGATCCATTCGCCCAAGGCCATGGAAAGCGCTCCTGCCAGCAAACCGGCCGAGCCGGCCAGTAACACCTCGCTGTTCCCGCTTGTGGCGCCGGCAACGCCCATTACCAGACTCATGTTGGATACCAGACCGTCGTTGGCGCCCAGAACAGCTGCCCGAAGGGCGTTACCGCCCACTGTTTTGTGTCTGCCTTCAATCCGGGAGAGTTGTTCGCCGGAAACCCGGTGCTGATTGCTGATGAGCGCCTGAAGAATTTTAATGTGGTTGCCTTCACCACCTTGTACAGGTATACGTTGGTTGGATTTCTGTTTGACGATCGCCTGGGCCAGGCTTTTTTCAGTGTCCATCATCACCCCGATCACGTAATCATAGCCAAACATTTTCCCGATGCGATTCAGAGTATGCGCCCGCCAGGAGGGTGCTGGCCTGGAAACCTGTTTGCCTTCGGCATTCAGCCGCTCTATCATCTTGTCGGCATGACCACCTTCAATATCTGACAACTGCAGGAACACTTTGGCAATGCCAGGATCAGATTCCGCCTCTGCAATTTTTCGGTATAAAAACTGGGCATCGACTTCAATTTGAACGCTGTCGGCGAGCTGATGGGAGGAAGAGTAGGCCATAGGGTGGTGATGGATGTGTTGAGCAAAAATAAAGAAACCGCCCCATCCTGCATCAAAGAATGGAGAGGTTCCGCCATATTTATACTGTGACTAAAATGATTTTGATGATTTGAATGATTAAAACCTATTGATTTTCAGATCATTAAAAACATTAAACTTTCAAAACCATTTTGCATTTGCTGATTAATCAATACCTACGCTTCAACAAATAACGCCGTCCGCGGTCCATGACACTGACCTGATCTACCTGCCAGCCTTCTTCGTAGAAGAAGTTCAGGCCGTCCACCAGACTACGAAAATCAAACCGGCGACCGTGTTGATCAGACAGATAGTCTTCCTTGGGATTAGCCTGCCCATAATCTACCTGGAAGGCACAGCGTCCATCTTCCCGGAACAAGGGATCAATCTCAATGTATTGTCCGGTATTGGAGGGTTCGAGTTTGACGCCCTCCACATAAATTTGGGCGGAGGCCAGCAAAGAAGAGCCGGCCAAAGCAAGAGTGAACAGTATTTTTTTCATGGTGGTTGAATATTTACCACAAAGTAAAAGGGCAAAAGGTTGTCGGTTCCGGGGTTTAACCTTGGTTTAACCGGGAGTGTTAATCAATGTCCAATGTCCAATATCCAATTTCCAATGTCCAAGTGGGGCGGGTGTTTGGCTTTACCAATTTGGCTGGGCTTTACACGCCTGCTTGCCAAGCACCTGTGAATTGCCCTGAGCACCTACTATAGCCAGGCACCCGCCAACTTGGACATTGGAAATTGGATATTGGATATTTCAAACAGCATATTACCGGATAAAAATATCCTTGTTCAACTCCTTCAAAACCCCTTTTTCCTGTGCCACCTGAAACATGTGTTCCACCGCCGCTCTTCCACGTTCTCCGAGATCTTCGGTGTATGGGGATACATAGAGCTGAATATGGGCCTGCATCACCGCATCTTCCATCTCCTGTGCGTGAGCACGCACGTAGGGCATCACCTCCTCTGGATGTGCGAATGCATAGGCTACGCTGCACCGGAGCACCCGATTGATTTTCTGCTGGATGTCCAGGGGCAAATCGCGCCGAACTACTATACCTCCCAGTGGAATGGGCATCCCGGTGGTAGTTTCCCAGTGATCGCCCAGATCCATGACTTTTACCAGACCCTTTTGTTCGTAAGTAAAACGGTTTTCATGAATGATCAGGCCGGCATCTGCTTCTCCGCTCAAAACTGCCTTTTCTACCTCTGAAAACACCACCTCGTATTTATTGGAGGCCAGAGGATAGGCCAGGCTGAGCAAAAAATTAGCCGTGGTCATTTTTCCCGGAATGGCAATGCGGGCGCGGTTCACCTCCTCCAGGGTAAGCGGTCTTTTGGCAATCAGCAGCGGACCACACTGATTTCCCAACGCACTTCCGGCATCGAGCAGTACATACTTATCTGTAAGGTGAGCATAGGCATGGTAGCTGAGTTTGGTGGCGTCCAGCTCACCGGCAAAAGCCCTGCGGTTGAGCGCTTCCACATCTTCTATGACGGGCTCAAATTCAAGTCCTTCCGTATCAACCCTGCCATGAAGCATCGCTTCAAAAATGAAAGTGTCGTTCGGGCAGGGCGAAAAGCCGAGGGTAATCATGTTATTAGTGATCATATTATGGTACAACAAAGGAATACCAAGGCGGTTGAATTTATGCTACCAGAATTGCGCTTTGCGGGGGCAAGCGGCAAATAATCCGGCAAAATTGTCATATCTTTGTGATTAAATGTTTCCAAACAAGGCACAAACGTGCCAACCCGGAGCCGTTTCTCCACCATGCCTTCCCTACCTTCTGCAAATCCTAAAAAGCTGCACTATCACTACATGGTGTGGCTACGGCACGACTTGCCTGCCGGACTAACCGTATTTTTAGTGGCACTGCCCCTTTGTTTGGGCATCGCTCTGGCTTCCGGAGCGCCGCTTTCAGCCGGGATACTTTCCGGTGTGATTGGCGGGCTGGTAGTTTCCTTTATCAGCGGCTCCGCGCTGGGGGTTTCCGGGCCGGCAGCGGGCCTCACTACGGTGGTGGGCGCCTCTATCCTGGCTCTGGGCGATTACCGGGTGTTTTTGCTGGCCGTATTCTTTGCCGGCGCTTTCCAGTTGTTATTGGGTTTGCTCAAACTTGGCACGGTAGCCAGTTACTTTCCCTCTTCGGTGATCAAAGGGATGTTGGCAGCCATTGGTATCATCCTGATTTCCAAACAAATACCGCTTGCGCTGGGCTATGATCAGCCGGATTTCTGGACGGATGGTTTTCTCGGACTGTTCAGCTCTAATCAATTTTACAAAAACCTCACTAATTTCTACCACCACTTTTCTCTTCCGGTGGTCACCATCACCCTGCTCTCTTTGGCACTGCTGGTATGGGCCCCTGATTTCGCCCGAAAACGGGCCAAATGGCTGCCTATTCCTCTGGCAGTAGTAGCACTGGGTGTTGGATTAAGCCTGCTTTTCCCCTGGATCAATCCGGCTTTTGCCTTAAAAACGAGCCAGATTGTTCATATACCGGACAATATCTTCGGAGAAATCATACTGCCGGACTTTAGCCGTGTATGGGCCGATAAGCGCATATTCCAGGATGCCTTTACCATTGGTATGCTGGCCAGTCTGGAAACACTGCTTTGTGTGGAGGCCATTGACAAACTCGACCCACTGAAGCGAAAAACACCGGTAAACAGAGAATTGATCGCTCAAGGGGTGGGCAATATGCTATGCGGACTGGCCGGGGCGCTGCCTATGACGGCGGTGATCGTGCGCGGAGCGGCCAACGTGGATGCCGGCGGCCGAACTCGCTTGTCTTCTGTGACGCACGGCGCATTCCTGCTCCTGGCGGTAGCGGCAATCCCCTTTGCCCTGAGCATGATTCCCTTTGCATCCCTTGCCGCTATTTTGCTCGTAACCGGCTACAATCTCACCAAACCTGCTCTTTACCGTCAGATGTTTCGGCTGGGCTGGAACCAGTTTTTACCCTTCCTCATCACCATAGTGGTGGTATTGGCGACCGATCTGCTGGAGGGCGTGGCCATCGGCCTGATGTTGTCCATTTACTTTATTGTCCGAAACAACTTCAATGCAGAATACCGGATGGAGCAACACCGCTCACTGGATACCGAGCACTTTTACATCAAGCTGAACTCCATGGTGACCTTCCTGAACAAGGTGAAACTGCAAAATTCCCTGTACAAGGTACCTCCTTATTCTGTGCTGACCATCGACGGATCGGACAGCCGGTTTATTGACTACGATGTGCTGGAAATGATCAGTGAGTTTGAAAAACAGGCGCATGAGAAGCATATCGAATTAATTCTTAAAAACATAGAACGGGTAACCGTCACCAATGCACACTAATCAACTGATGCACCAAACACCTCAAATAATTTTTGAAGACAACCACCTGCTGGCCATTAACAAACCTGCCGGCTGGCTGGTACAGGGCGACCGGACCGGAGATGACACCCTCACCGACTGGGGCAAGCAATACCTCAAAGAAAAATACAACAAACCCGGCGCCGTGTACCTGAACCCGGCACACCGAATAGACCGGCCGGTGAGCGGAGCCGTTTTGTTTGGCCGGACCGACAAGGCACTTGGACGACTCAATATATTGTTTCGCGACAAAAAAGTGCAAAAAACCTATCTGGCGTTGGTAAACAGGGCTCCTGACCGCCCGGAAGGCGTATTAAAACACTTCCTGCTGAAAGACGAACAAAAGAACATCGTGGAGGTGCTTCGTATGCCCGGAGGCGCCGCTAAAGAGAGCATTACCCGATACAAACTGCTGAAAAAAGTGGGGCATTTATTCTTGCTGGAAGTAGAACCCATCACCGGCAGGCCACACCAAATCAGGGCACAGCTGGCCGCCATTGGTTGTTCTATTCTGGGCGATTTAAAATACGGCGCCCCCTCTCCTCTGCCCGATGCCTCCATAGGGCTGCATTGCCGGAGTATGTCTTTGATCCATCCGGTAAGGCAGGAACCCATCCATATTGAGGCTGCTTTCCCTGAAACCGAGTGGTGGGAAGGCGTCTTGTAACCTCCACAGGGTAATTTAACGTTTCCAAAAGGGCCATTTCCCGACATTAACCCTTTCTGGCATTGATTTTGGATACCCCTTGGTATCTGTTTAATCGTTTAATCCTCACCGACCTTGACTCAAATTCCGATTTACAGCCGGCATTGGCGCCGGCTCTGCTGCTTTATTTTTACCTTTTTGTTCGCCGCAAAGTTTTTGCAGGCACAATGCGCTTTATCCTGCAATCAGGGCCTTCAGGTTTCTTTAGACAACTCCGGCCAGGCGCTCATCACACCATTGATGATAGCTCCAAATGCAGGCAGTTCCTGCCCTGGGAATCTCACGGTAACGCTTTACAGCCAGTTGGGCCAGGTGCTACCCAACCCAATTACCTGTAACCAGATCGGGCAAACCGTTACGGCCCGGGTAAGACACACCGCCTCCGGCAAGTCCTGCAATGGCACCCTGGAAGTATTTGATGCCGTGCCTCCTGCCCTGAGCAATTGCACCGACAAGTTCGTTTTCTGCCATGAGGATGTTTCCCCCGCAGCTATTGGGTTTCCTGTTACTGCTGACAACTGCACTCCTTCCGGCGAGTTGAATATCCATTACCTGGATATCGAAACTTCACTGTCCTGCGGAACCATGCAGAGCGGTTTTCCGGTATTAAAACGGATTGACCGGCACTGGACAGTTTCCGACGATCATGGCAACAGCAACACCTGTGTGCAGCGGATATGGCTGAAACACATCACACTGGCCGATATTACTTTTCCACCCAACCTCGATAACCTCTCTTCGCCCGCGCTCGCATGCGGGCAGGATCCGGAGGATCTGGCCCTTACCGGTCAGCCAACGGCCAATGGCGTGCCGGTTGACGCATCGCCGGAGTGCGAGATGGGCGTCACGTATTCGGATCAGGTGATCCAACACTGTTCACCAGGTGGCTATACTGTATTGCGCAACTGGACTGCCATAGATTTTTGTTCCGGCACCTTCAGCAACCGGATTCAGATCATCCGGGTGGAAGACCAACAGCCGCCCGTGCTGACGGCTCCGGATCCTTTTCAAGTAGGTACTGACGGCTTTTTGTGCAGTGGCACGGTGATCATACCCCCTGCAAACGCAACCGACAACTGCTCTGCGGTGACGGTTACGCCCAGCTGGGCATTTGGCAGCGGTTACGGCCCCTTCTATGGCATTCCGGAAGGTGAACATCTCATTACCTATTACGCCGAAGACGCGTGCGGGAATCAGTCCACGGCTACTACCACGGTAACTGTGCTTGATCAATCTCCACCGCAGGCCATTTGCTCCTCCGACTTGCAGGTGGCGCTATCCACTAACGGACTGGGGGTTGTTCAGGCTGCTACCATAGATGCCGGCAGTTTCGACAACTGCAGTCCGGTTTTCCTGAGCATAAGCCGCGACGGCGTGGAATTTCAGCCTCAAATCCAGGTTAATTGTCAGGATCAGGGCAGCCCCTTGCTGCTCACCTTGCGCGTGCAGGACGCCTCCGGTTTGGAAAATTATTGCGAAACTGAAGTTAGCGTCCGGGATTTCCTGAAGCCCGCGCTGACTTGTCCGCCAAACCTTACCTTGAACTGCCTGCAGGATTACGACGACTTGTCATTAACCGGACAAGCAACCGGCGCCGACAACTGTTCTTTACAAAACATTGCTTATCAAGACATTTTAAACATACAACCCTGCAATACGGGTAGCCTTACGCGCAGGTGGACCGCCACTGATGCTGCAGGAAACACTAAAAGTTGCAGCCAACTCATTACGGTAGAGGTAGTAAACGGCGCAACAGTGGTATTTCCTCAAAATGTAGTGCTGACGGCCTGTGTCCAGCCAGATGATTTGCTGCCGGCAGCTACCGGACAGCCGGTTATTGGCGGAAGCTGGTGTTCGCCGCTTTCCGTGAATTATACCGATCAGATATTCAACGCCCCCGCCCCTTCCTGTTACCGCATTTTCAGACAATGGAAAGTGGTGGATCATTGTGTCTACAACCCCAATGGAGGCAGCGCCGGTGTTTGGGAACATACACAATGGATTGACGTACAGGATCAAACAGCGCCTCAGCTCCTCCTCCCGCCCGATCTTACCGTGCAGGCAGATCCTGTAAATCAACAGGCTGTGGTATTGCTGCCGGATGCGGAAGCGCTGGATTGCAGCAACATTCAAATCCTGCAACACAACAGCGCCTTTTCCGTAAATCCGCACAATGCTTCAGGGAATTATCCGGTGGGAGAACATCTGATCACGTTCAGCGCAACAGATGCCTGCGGCAATCAGGCGCAACAGACACTGCGCATTACGGTAATGCCGGCACTTATTCCGGATCAGGTATGGGAGATTGGTGGCGCCTTGCGCAACGAAGGCGGCATGCCGGTGCGCAACGTCCCAGTGATGTTGTTTGCCGACGGCTTTTATGCCGAAACCACCGCTGATAGCAACGGGGTTTTCCGGTTTGAGGATGTTCCGGACAGTCTGGACTACACCCTTCAACCGTACAACAACGCCAACTGGCGAAATGGCGTTACCACCTACGATCTGGTGCTGATGTCCAAACATATTCTCGGATTGGAGCCGCTTAATTCTCCTTACAAAATACTCGCAGCCGATGCGAACCTGTCAGGGTCCATTACCACCTTTGATATCCTGCAGCTGCGCAAACTCATTCTGGGCATCAGCGATTCGCTGTCAGGCAACCAATCCTGGCGATTTGTTCGTGCCGGATATATTTTTCCGGACAGCCTCAACCCGTTTACCCAGCCGGTTCCGGAACAAATTCAGTTGCCCATGTTGCAGCAGCAGCAGTTTGGGCAAAATTTTATCGGCATCAAAACAGGCGATGTGAACGGAAGCAGTAACCCTGCTGAAGCCAGAACCCTGCACGATACCTTGTTTGTTCAGGTAGAAGACCGTGACTTGCGTGTGGGAGAGCTGGTGGATATGCCCCTGGCACTTACCGGATGGTCGAAAATGGAAGGTTTTCAATTTTCCTTGCAGGTTGATCCTGAACGGTTTGAAGTGCTGGGCCCTGTTTTTGAGCATCCGGAGTGGATCAATGCCTCCCATGTGAATGGCGCTGAGAACAATTTGTGGCGTTTTAGCTGGAATCAGCCTTATTTGACCAAAACACCTCCTAACGACAACCCGCTTCATTTGCGCCTGAGGGCAAAAACCAATGGCAGGCTGGCAGATGGTTTTAGCCTGAACTGGGAAGATATGCCTGCAGAAGCCTACGCGGCATTTGGCCAATATGCCCTAGGCTTGCGCTTCCGCTCAAAGGAGGGCGACCAGGCTGCCCGCCTGCTAAATGTTTATCCCAACCCTTGCCAGGGTATGTTTCAGATCAGGAACCCCTACCCTGACCGGGAATCCATCTGCCGGGTGCTGAACCCGTTGGGCCAGGTTGTTTGGGAACAAACCGGTGTGCATCCGGAAAGCATCCAGGTTCGGCTCCCGGATACAGGCAGCCAATTGTTTCAGGTTGAATACCGGTGTGGCACGGAGGTGATGGTCGGGAAGGTAGTGGTAAAGGTACCCTGATCAAACACGTTTTTTGTAGGT
>JADZFI010000307.1 GCA_020850025.1 Saprospiraceae bacterium | reverse complement strand
ATCGTAAGGCGGGTAGATGAACTTGTTGGTCCATCCTTCCACCTGCTTCAACATCCGGTCGGCGCTAACCGCCGTTTCGATGGAGCGCATCACCGTAGTGCCTACGGCGCACACTTTTTTGTTTTCCATCAGGCTTTTATTCACCGTTTCGGCGGCAGCATGAGGAATTTTGAAGTATTCTGCCTCCATTTTGTGCTTGGAAAGGTCTTCCACATCAATGGTGCGGAAGGTACCCAGGCCGATGTGGAGGGTCAGTTCAGCAAAATTTACGCCTTTTAGTTCGAGGCGCTTCATCAATTCGCGACTGAAGTGCAGGCCGGCGGTTGGTGCGGCTACGGCGCCCATCTCCTTGGCGTAGATGGTCTGGTAGCGCTCGCGGTCAATGGCTTCCGGCTCGCGGTTGATGTACTTAGGCAACGGGGTATTGCCAAGCTTCACCAGTTCGTTCACAAAGTCTTCCTCTGTGCCGTCGAACAGGAAGCGAATGGTACGGCCGCGGGAGGTGGTATTGTCCACTACCTCGGCTACCAGGGCGTCGTTGCCGTGTTCGTCCTCAAAATAGAGCTTGTTGCCCACCCGGATTTTGCGGGCGGGATCCACCAGAACGTCCCAAAGGCGGGCATCGTGGTTGAGTTCGCGCAGCAGGAAAACCTCGATTTTAGCGCCGGTTTTTTCTTTCTGACCAAACAAACGGGCCGGGAACACCTTGGTATTGTTGAAAATCATGGTGTCTCCGTCGCCGAAGTAACTGAGGATATCCTTGAATATCTTGTGCTCGATTTTGCCGGTTTTCCGGTGCAATACCATCAAACGGCTCTGATCCCGCTCCTCGGAAGGATATTGGGCAATCAGTTCGGGCGGCAGGTCGAAGTTGAACTGTGATAGTTTGGTGCGCATAGTCTAGTTGCAAGGCCTCATTGTTGGTATCAGACTACAAGGTGTACAGAAACGTTACAACGATGCCTTTTCGTGCAGTTTTGATTTTGGGAAAGAGCTGTATCAGGTAATACGGGCAAACAAATAATGCTACCCACTGCCTAAAACGGCTGCAAAAGTAAAATTTCCCATCAAACGAGAAATTTTTCTAAATGTTTAATCCTGATATATCTTTCGATAATTTTTTCAAAAAGGGAAAACGGGCAATTATTAAGCCGTTGTGTACTCTTTTTGGGCTTTTTTACGCTCAAAATCTTTGAGGTAAATTTTGCGCAGGCGGATGCTTTTAGGTGTCACTTCCACGTATTCGTCTTCCTGGATGTACTCCAGTGCCTCTTCGAGGGTGAAGCGGCGGGGCGGTGGCAGGGATGCTTTATCGTCGGCGCCGGAAGCGCGGTGGTTGGTGAGTTTTTTGCTCTTGGTTACGTTGATCACCAGGTCCATCGGACGGCTGTTCTCGCCAATTACCTGGCCTTCGTACACTTCCTCACCCGGTTCGATGAAGAAGGTGCCGCGGTCCTGAAGGTTGTCGAGGGAATAGGCAAAGGCATTTCCTGTTTCCATCACGATCAGGGAGCCGTTCTGGCGACCGGCAATGTCTCCGCGCCAGGGCTCGTAGCCGGTGAAGCGGTGGGTCATGATGGCCTCGCCCTGAGTGGCGGTGAGTACGTTGGAGCGCAGGCCGATGATGCCGCGCGACGGGATTTCGAAGCGCAGGATAAAGCGGTCGCCCTTGGGCTCCATGCTTTTCATCACGCCTTTGCGGCGGGTAACCAGCTCAATGCACTTACCGCTGGTGGATTCCGGCACGTCGATGGTGAGTTCTTCCACCGGCTCGCATTTCTGGCCGTTGATTTCTTTCACGATTACGCGCGGCTGACCGATTTGCAGCTCATAGCCTTCGCGGCGCATGGTTTCGATCAGGATGGAGAGGTGCAATACACCACGGCCGAATACCATGAACGAATCGGCGGAGTTGGTGTCTTGCAGGCGCATGGCCAGGTTCTTTTCCAATTCTTTTTCCAAACGCTCGCGAACGTGGCGGCTGGTAACGAATTTGCCTTCCTGACCAAAGAACGGAGAGTCGTTGATCGTGAAGAGCATCGACATGGTTGGCTCGTCGATGGAGATCGGATCCAGTGCTTCCGGATTTTCGTAATCGGCAATGGTATCGCCAATTTCAAAACCGTCTACTCCTACTACTGCGCAGATATCGCCGGCTTGTACCTCGGGTACTTCCTTCTTGGCCAAACCGTCGAACACAAACAGCTGCTTGATGCGGTGCTTTTGCATGGCGCCGTCTTTCTTGCAGAGCGTTACAGGCTGGTTGGCAACCAGTTTGCCGCGCAACAGACGGCCCACCGCGATACGGCCGATGTAGTTGGAGAAGTCGAGAGAGGTTACCAGCATCTGGGTATTGCCTTCTGCAACTTTTGGCTCGGGAATGTATTTGACGATGTCTTCGAGCAGCACCGTGATATCGGTGGATGGATTTTTCCAGTCGTGCGACATCCAGCCGTTTTTGGCTGAGCCGAACACTACCGGGAAGTCGAGCTGCTCTTCGTTGGCATCGAGGGCAAACATGAGGTCGAACACCTGTTCGTGCGCCCAATCAGGGTTGCAGTTCGGCTTATCTACCTTATTGATCACCACGATGGGTTTTTTGCCCATTTCGAGGGCTTTTTGCAGTACGAAGCGGGTTTGCGGCATGGGGCCCTCGAAGGCGTCCACGAGCAGCAGCACGCCGTCGGCCATATTCAGTACGCGTTCCACCTCGCCACCGAAGTCGGCGTGGCCAGGGGTGTCGATCACATTGATCTTGACGCCTTTGTAATTGATGGCCACGTTTTTGGAGAGAATGGTGATCCCGCGTTCGCGCTCGAGGTCATTGTTGTCGAGGATCAGCTCACCTGTCATCTCATGCTCTTTGAAGACCTGAGAGGCATGGATCATTTTGTCCACCAGGGTGGTTTTGCCGTGGTCAACGTGAGCGATGATGGCGATGTTGCGAATGTTCTTCATGTAAACTGAAAAGGTGAGCGATGTTAATTTTTTGGGGGCAGTGAAAAATGATGTTTGGGAGTGGGTGCAAAACGATTGAAGGCAGAAAATATTTGTTGAAAAACCTTCAAAAATTCCAAATTTCGTAAAATTCGGACACAAGCTATCCAAACGGGCCGCAAAAGTAGGCTTTTATTTGGCAGAAAAAAAAGAGTTTTCGGGTAAGTATTTGTTAATAATAGCCGAAGTGTGCAAAAAGTTTGGTTGTTAAAGTCACAAAAAGGCTATTTCAGAATAAAATTTTTAAAATGGAAGTCGCAAAAAACAATTTGGAAGGAACGAAGTTTAGCACTAAGGCACTAAGGCACAGCGCCAACTCAAACACTCGCACACTCCCATGACGCTTTCTCTCCTATTTGGGCTGCTTTTCACCGGAATTAACCCGGAATT
>JADZFI010000306.1 GCA_020850025.1 Saprospiraceae bacterium | reverse complement strand
CTTCGCCGCCTTTGCCTAACATAATGGCCTTTTGAGTCTCACGCATCACATATATCGTGGCTCTGATGCGGGCAATATCCTCACCGGCATTGGTCTTGGATTCCTTAAAATCTTCGATACTCACCTCACTGGCGTAGGGAATTTCATCATCGTACAGGCGAAGGATTTTTTCGCGGATAATTTCGCTTACAAAGAAACGTTCGGGCCGGTCGGTGAGCTGATCAGGCGGATAGTAGGGGTCGCCTTCCGGAAGGTAACTCAATATTTTCTCCAGCAGAGCGTCCGACTTAAAGTCTTTCAGTGCCGAAATAGCCGTTACATCGTCAAAAGTGACCCGTTTTTTCCACCAGCCGGTGGCATCCTGAATGCGCTGGGGGGCCACAAGATCCGTTTTGTTGAGGATCAAAATCTTGGGCGATTCCGTTTTATTCAACACCTCAATAATGGGGTTATCCGCCTCCAGTTCCTCGGTCAGATCAAAAACAAACAACATCAAATCTGCATCTTCCACCGTTCCTTCCACAAAGCGATTCATGGTTTTGTGCATCTGGTAGGAAGGCGCCTTTACATACCCCGGGGTATCAGAAAAAACCATCTGGAAGTTTTCTCCGGTAAGAATACCAATGATACGATGACGTGTTGTCTGGGGTTTGTGGGTGATAATGCTCATCCGTTCCCCCACCAGAGCATTCATCAGGGTAGATTTTCCGGCATTAGGCCGACCAATGATGTTCACGAAACCCGTACGAAACCCTTTGTTTTCCAAAGGAGTCTCCTCGTTCATCGTTTCCTCGTTCATCGTTTCATAGTTCATAATCCGAGTAGATGCCCCATAAGATCCTGCTTTGTCTGCAGATATTCTCTGCTGTCGGGTTGGGGTGGAATGACTATAGGAATGCGTCCGGCAACTTCGATGGGAGAGCGCTTCAAGGCTTCTACCTTGGCCGGGTTGTTGGTGATGAGCGCCACCTGTTTAATACCAAGATCCTGTAGTATGTGAATGGCGCAATCATATTGCCGGGCATCCACATCAAAACCAAGATGCGTATTGGCTTCGGCGGTGTTCAGGCCGCGATCCTGGAGGTTGTAGGCTTTAAGTTTGTTGATAAGCCCGATGCCGCGACCTTCCTGCCGTAGGTATATCACTACCCCACCCTGTTCTGCTGCAATACGGAGAGATGCTTCCAGTTGTTCGCCGCAATCGCAGCGACGGGAGCCAAAAACATCGCCGGTCATACACTCCGAATGTATGCGCACAGCCACAGGCTGCGAAGGATCAAACCCTTTGGCCACCATGGCAATATGAGGCATACGCTCGGTACTCCCGTCGGCGTAAACCAGCATTTGAAAAGATCCGTATCGGGATGGTATGGGGGCTTCTGCTTGACGCTGCATGTTGGTACAAAGGTAGGCCCTACTGATCAATCAATCCCCGGCCTTCTTTAACGATGCGTCCCTCTTCCAAAAGTTTTTTCATCAAACGGTCCAAAATGCCGTTGATGAACTCCTTGCTCTTGTCGGTAGAGTAAATCTTGGAAATTTCCACAAACTCGTTCAAGGTAACTTTGGTAGGAATGGTAGGGAAGTGCAACAATTCACAAAGGGCCATTTTGAGCATGATCATGTCCAGAATGGCCACGCGGTCGGCGTCCCAGTTTTTCAGCATGGGCTGAATTTCTGCCAGCAACGCTGCATCTTCACGGGCTGTCAGGGTGAGCAATTCTGCGCCAAACTCCCGGACAGTTTCGTCGGACGGTTCGTGTTCCTTATAAAAGTCGCCACTGAGAGGCATGGCTTTGAGCGTTTTTTTCATGGCGCCCATTACCAGTGATTCATCATCCGACCAGTTGTTGAACCGGTCTTCGGTCATGTCGAGAAACAAATCGTTCGCCGACAGAAAACGGTAAAGTTCAAGCAGGATTTTAGCATGATCCACGTCTGACGGAGCTTCAAGCGACAGGTAGGCCTTGTATTCATCCGTATCGGAAAAGGCATTGTACAGGCTGCGAATATGATCTTCGTCAACAGATTCGGTGAATCCGTATTTTTTCACCATGTTCAGAAAATCAACATGGTTGGCCAGACTTTGTGTGCAGGGATTTTTGCTCAGGCGCGGGTCAAAGACCTTGTCTTCCTCCGAAGGAACCAGCTTGGCAGCCCGGTTTGCCGCATCTTTGTCGGCATATTGCGCTACACGCAGCGTTAGATAAAGGTGGTAAATGTACAATTCAAAGGCTCTCCAAATGCCACCCTGATATGCCTTTTGCAACTCGGAGAGTTCAAGCGACTCATCACGGTTGAGCATATAAAGGAGTTGCATCACTTTAACCCGGACACTGCGTCTGCTGAGCATAATTTTTCAAATAACTTTGTTAAACAGCTGGGATGCTTGGATTTTTTCCGTCGCAAAGAAACGGCATTTTACCCAAATTACGGCTATCTGAAGCCTAATTTTCTTTTCAATCCGGTTTTTGCTCATATTTAGATTCGATTTTTTCAATCAGGATTGGTTTTTTTATAAACTTGAATTACCTTTGCAGCCCAAAATTCAACAACATCATTTTTTCACAAAACAAAAAAGGAGAAATCCATGCTCATCCTTGAGGTTAAAGACGGCGATACCATCGACAAAGTACTCAAAAAGTACAAGCGTAAATACGAGAAATCTGGTATTTTGAAAGAATTGCGTCGCCGCAAAGCCTTCACCAAGCCTTCCATTGAACGTCGCGCCGAAGTACTCAAGGCTGCGTACAAGGAAGAAATGTACGGCAACAAGAACGATTAATTCTTTGTTTCACGAAGAATCGTTTTTCGGATATCTATCGGTAGAACGCCGCTACTCCAAGCATACGCTTTCAGCCTACCGCGGCGATCTTTCCGGCTTCATCCAATACTGTATGGAGCAGCAATGCCTTACCTCGCTCAGCGAAGTAAGGCATTTGCATATACGATCCTGGGTGGTATCCCTCATGCAGGCCGGGCAAAACCCAAAAAGCATCGTCCGGCGACTATCCTGTCTGAAAACCTATTTCAAGTTTCTAAAAAAACGGGGCCTGATCGAAAAAGACCCCATGAAGAAGGTCACGGCTCCGCGAACGGGAAAACGCCTCCCGGTATTTGTGCAGGAGTCTCAAATGGCAGCGCTCTTTTCTCACATCGAATTCCCCGACACCTTCGAAGGCCTCCAGGCCCGCATGCTGCTGGAAATCCTCTACGCCACCGGCATCCGTAGAAGCGAAGCCTCCAGTTTGAAAATCAGCGATATAGACAGCAGCAGAATGGTGTTCAGAGTGCTTGGAAAAGGCAATAAAGAACGCCTGCTCCCATTCGCCCCCTACCTCGCCACCCTGCTGGACCAATACCTCGAAGCCCGTCGAACCGCTTTCCCCTCCTCCGGCAAACCCTGGCTTTTTCTCAACCGCAAAGGCGAACAACTTTCACCCGAAAGCATTTACTACCAGGTAAAAAAATACCTCTCCACCATCACCACCCTGGAACAGCGCAGCCCGCACGTACTCCGCCACTCCTTTGCCACCCACCTCTCCGGCCACGGCGCCGACCTCAATGCCATCAAAGAACTGTTGGGACACTCTAACCTGGCCTCCACTCAGGTGTACATGCACAACGATATAGATAGGCTGATAAAAGTCTACGAACAAGCACACCCCAAAGGGGAAGATACGAAGGAATAACACTAAGGCACTAAGGCACTAAGGCACTAAGGCACTAAGGCACTAAGGCACTAAGGCACTAAGGCACTAAGGCACTAAGGCACTAAGGCACTAAGGCACTAAG
>JADZFI010000305.1 GCA_020850025.1 Saprospiraceae bacterium | reverse complement strand
GTAGTAACCCCATTAGACCAGGCATAAAAAAAGAACCCGGGAGGTTGTGACGGGCTGTTGCTGGAAACGGAAACATCAACAAAACCGTCACAGCCGCAAGTGGGCCCCACAATTCCGTCAATGATTATACTGTCCTGATTCTGACCGAAGAGATTAAAAAAACCGAAAAAGAAGAAAATTACTAAGAAGGCAGGAAGAAATCGGCTCTGCATATTAAAGGTGTTTAAAAAGGGAAAGGCGGTTGAAATGCTTACGCCCCGAAGATACGCAAGTATAGGCGCATCGCTGCTTACCTCTTTTCTTAAAATGCCCCCATGCTAAAATCTGTCAATTCGCTCACCCAGCTTCTTTAAACACTCCAAAAATACCTTCTAATGAATCCCAAAATCCCGGATTTTCCCTTTTACACCCTTAAAATAATTCCATATATAAGCCATATCAGCCTCTTCATTTTCAGACGGATAAAAAAGCTGCGGATCAAAAAACACCTCTCTTTTTTCAAAATCAAATTTACACAGGCAGATTGGCACACCAGTCAATCGGGCGATATGGTAAAAGCCGGATTTGAATTTCTCCACTTTCTTTCGGGTACCTTCCGGGGCAATGACCACATGAATGCGGGGCTCCGTTTTGAAAGCTTCCACGGTGGCAGCCACTAAATTGTGGTTTTTGGTGCGATCCGCCGGAATGCCTCCCAGCCATCGGAAAAACCACCCAAACGGCGGTTTGAACAGGGTGTGCTTCCCCATGTAATTGGCCTTCAACTTTCCGGCACTGTTCACCAAAACTCCCAGAGGAAAATCCCAGGCAGAGGTATGTGGGGCCACAGCGATGACTACATGCGATAGTTCCCGGGGATAATGCCCGGTTATTTTCCAGCCAAAGGCCCAAAGAATGAATCTGCTTAGTGAACTGAACATAGGCTATCTTCTTTGTAGTCAGTACAAATCAATGTTGTAAAGCGCAATATCCCTGTTACCCTTACCTCAGCGCCAATTGCGCAACATTTTCAATATGATGCGTATGGGGAAACATGTCTACCGGCCGCACCTTTAACACATCATATTTAGCCGACAACAATTGCAAGTCCCTGGCCTGAGTTGCAGGATTACAGCTAACATAAACCATGCGGGGCGCTTCAAGGTCCAGCAAAAACTGCACGGCCTTTTCATGCATACCCGCTCTGGGCGGATCCGTTACCAATACATCCGGCCTTCCATGCAGCGTTACAAACTCTTGCGAAAGTACGTTTTTTACATCTCCAGCGTAAAAAGTGGCATTTTCAATGCCATTCATCCGCATATTCTCTTCGGCATCTAAAATAGCCTCCGGAATTTCTTCAATACCTACTACCGACTTACACTGACGGGCAAGATATAAAGCAATACTGCCCGTACCGGTATAAAGGTCGTAAACAACTTCATTACCGCTAAGTCCGGCAAATTCTGCTGTTACATCATACAACCGCTTCCCCTGTAAGGAATTGGTCTGAAAAAAGGACTTGGGGCCTATTTTGAAACGCAAGTCGCCCAGCTGCTCCACGACGAATCCCTTGCCATGATACGTTCGCATCTCCAGATCGAACATACTATCGTTCAACTTGGTATTGATGCAATAAACCAGGGTGGTTAACTCCGGTATTTGAGTCAAAATGGCGTCCAGGTAGTTTTTAAGCAAATCAGGCTGGTCTTTTGCCACGCTTACCAGCAACATACACTCTCCGGTAGTGGTTAGCCTAACCATCAGGTTGCGCAAAAAACCGGTGTGCTTGCGCAAATCATAAAACGACAAACCCTGTTGATGAGCAATATCCCTGCAGGTATTTCTGATCCGGTTAGAAGGCTCTGACTGTAGCCAGCACTTCTGAATATCAATTACTTTATCAAAAAAACCTGCCTTGTGAAAGCCCAACCCGGACAGGTCGGCATCCTCAGGCAGGCTGGCCAGCTCGCCATCAAGCAGCCACCTTTTATTGGAAAATCCAAACTCCAGCTTGTTTCGGTAAAAAGTTGTTTCCGGCGCTCCCAGAATGGGCAGAAATTCTCCAATTTGAATTTTCCCAATGCGCAAAAGGGCATCCTCCACCACCTGTTGCTTGTGTCGCAACTGTGCTTCATAACTCAAATTTTGCCATTTACACCCTCCGCAAATACTGAAATGCTTACAAAACGCCTCCACCCTGTCCGGCGAAGCCTTCACCAGCTGCTCCACTCGCCCTTCCGCAAATCCTCCTTTCTTTTTTTGAACAAACACATCCACTACGTCACCGGGTACCGCGCCATCCACAAAGACGGTCATACCCTCCGCAGTTCTCCCTACGCCTTTGCCCCGGTCTGCAATGCCGTGAATGGGAATACCGGGTATTATATAATGCTTTTTTGCCATTTAAGTAAATTCAGCCACAACAATCCAAGATTGTCCATATGGCCTAATAATGAGTGAAGATGGTGAACACCCACAAAAGTAGAAAGGACAAAGGAATAACCCGTTTGAAATACTGCATTGAATGCAATAATTAGATTGGCCGTTGAGCAGTACCCATGTTTGTAAAAAAATACAGGTTGATCCAATATTTTTGAGAATCTTCGCGAATCACTTGCACAGGCACAGCTCGTAGCCCGAATGCTTCAAGGCAAATGGCAATTACCATCCAACCTTCCTGAACTGGCACGCGCTGAAGGAGAAGCCATAGAGAAGGAATTCCTGAAAAGCCCCCGGCATACCATTGAAGTGCATTTTCACACTTACCTGAAAAAATTAAAAAAATGGCCGTGGCCTGATGCGGGTATAAGGGATGGCTTGCCATTTCACTCACAGATTTTCACCTCATTTTCAAAAAAAAATTGAAACCTTCGCACATGGAAATGACAGTACAAGAACTTCGCGAAAAACTTCAGGCGGGCGAATCATTCATTTTTATTGACGTCCGCGAACCCTGGGAGTATGAAGAATTCAACCTGGGCGCCACCTTGATCCCGCTCAATACGCTCGTCAACACGATGCACGACCTGGATGAACACAAGGACGATCTCATTGTTGTCCATTGTCGCTCGGGCTCACGTTCCGCCATGGCTCAGGGGCTTTTACTTGCCAATGGCTTCAAAAATGTGCTGAACCTCAAAGGTGGAGTAATGGCTTGGCAAGATGCCTACGGCAATACCAAACCTTGACTTTTCAGGATATGACTACCCATTCCGATCTGCTGCATAAAGCCAGGCAACTGCTGCAAACAGTAACCGATCCGGAAATTCCGGTGCTTACAGTGGAAGAACTGGGTATCATCCGTGAGGTCCGCATGGGCCAGGACGGGGTGTTGGAAGTGGTGATTACCCCCACCTACAGCGGCTGCCCGGCCATGGGCGTCATTGAAGTCAACATACGCGCAGCACTTCAGGAAGGTGGCCTGGAGCCGGTCCGGGTCATCACAGTATTATCTCCTGCCTGGACAACCGACTGGCTTACACCTTCCGGTAGAGAAAAGCTTAAAGCGTTCGGAATAGCACCGCCTGCTGATGCCAGTATGGATAAAAAAGCCCTGCTGGGAGAACGACGTGCGCTACAATGCCCCCATTGCGGCTCCACTAACACCGAAATGATCTCTCAGTTCGGCTCTACTTCCTGCAAGGCACTATTCCGTTGCCACGATTGCCTGGAACCTTTCGACTATTTCAAATGTCACTAAAGACAAGACCCCTGCCTGGCAAATGCCAGACAAGGGTCTTATTATATTAGGTATGGAGAACAGGAATTAACGTCCTCTTCCGCCACCGCGACGATCTCCTCCTCCACCGCCACGACGATCGTCGCCACGACCACCACGGCCGCCATCGCGACCGCCGCCGCCATCACGACCACCACCACCGCCGCGTTGTGCGCGTGCGGCATTCTCCTCGTCGGTTGGCATAGTGCCGTCCGGCTTGGGTGTAATAGCCCTGCGGGAAAGTTTCATTTTGCCGGTCTTGGCATCCACATCCAGAATCTTGAATGTTACAGTATCGCCCACTTTGAGCACATCGGCAATATTCTCAATCCGGCGGTGATCATATTCAGAAACGTGCATCAGACCGGTCTTTCCTTTGAATTTGATAAAGGCGCCGTATTCAGCCAGCTCTTCCACTTCGCCTTCGAAGATGGAGCCGATTTCCGGCACGAATACGATTTGCTGAATACGGGAGTAAGCGGCATCCAATGCATCTTTGTTTGGACCAAAGATGGCCACAATTCCACCTCTTTCATCTTCTTCGATGCTGATAGTGGTGCCTGTTTGACGCTGCATTTCCTGAATGATCTTACCACCAGGTCCGATCACTGCGCCAATATACTCACGGTCGATGCGGAATTCTACCACACGAGGAGCATGAGGCTTGAGGTCCTCACGCGGACCTGCAAGAGCCTTGGCCATTTCGCCCAGAATATGCAAACGACCTTCACGAGCCTGAAGAAGCGCCTTGGTCAGCATTTCATAAGGCATACCGTCAATTTTGATGTCCATCTGGGTGCCGGTGATACCATTTGCGGTTCCGGTTACCTTGAAGTCCATATCACCCAGAGCATCTTCATCGCCCAGGATATCGGAAAGAATGGCAATCCGGCCTTTGTCGTCGGCAATAGCGCCCATGGCGATACCTGCCACTGGAGCTTTGAGCGGAACACCGCCATCCATCAGCGCCAGGGAACCTGCGCAAACGGTTGCCATGGAAGAAGATCCGTTTGACTCCAAAATATCAGATACTACACGAACCGTGTAGGCAAAATTATCCGGCATCACTTTGCGAATGGAACGGCCAGCCAGGTTGGCATGGCCCACTTCACGGCGACCTGGTCCACGCATTGGCTTAACTTCACCGGTGGAGTATGGCGGGAAATTGTAATGCAGCAGGAATTTGTCGTCGTGTGGGTCAAGGGCCGTGTCGATCAAGGCCGTATCCTGTTTGGTACCCAGGGTGAGAGAGGTAAGCGATTGTGTTTCGCCGCGGGTAAAAATGGAGGAACCGTGGGCAGATGGCAGATAGTCTACTTCGCACCAAATTGGACGGATCTCGTTGTATTTCCGACCGTCGAGGCGCTTGGCATCGCTCAGTACCATATCACGGATCACCTTCTTCTTGAGCTTATCAAAGTAGCGCTCGGCAGCGCCCTTCCACTCTTCCATAGTTTCTTCCCCAAACTCTTCAAGTACTTTGGCCATGGTTTCGTCTTTGATCTCTTCCAGGCGGGTTTTGCGGGTGTCTTTGTCGGAAGCGCTGCGGGCCAGAGCATAAATTTGCTCGCTTGCCAGCGCTTCAATACGCATTTTCAGCGCTTCATTTTCCGGAACCTCCGGCAATGGGCGCTTGTTCAGCGCTTTTTCCCCCACCAGGGCAGCCAGGCGCTCCTGTGCGTCGATTTGCACCTTGATGGCCTCGTGCGCAAATTTCATAGCAGCTACCAGGTCTTCTTCCTGGCACTCATTGGCTTCGCCTTCCACCATGGTAATATCGTGCTTGGTAGCGGCAACGATGAAGTCCATGTCGGCCGTTTCCAGCACTTTACGATCAGGGTTGATCACAAATTTTCCGTCAATGCGTGCAACGCGCACTTCAGAGAACAGTGCCTCCACTGGAATATCGCTAACAGCTACAGCAGCCGAACACACCAAACCTGCTAGTGCGTCAGGCATTACGTCCTTGTCGGCACTGATTAGGTTGATGATTACCTGTGTTTCATTCATGTAACCATCCGGGAATAAAGGGCGCAGCGCACGGTCAACCAGACGGCTGATCAGGATTTCATAGTCGGAAAGTCTGGTTTCCCTGCGAAAGAAGTTTCCGGGAATACGGCCTACTGCGGCAAATTTTTCCTGGTAATCAACAGAAAGAGGAAAAAACGGCTGCCCTTCCTTGGCTTTTCTGGCGCTTACGATGGTACACAAAAGCATCGTATTGCCCATTCGGAGCAATACAGCTCCGTCTGCCTGTGCGGCGAGCTTGCCGGTTTCGAGCGCAATTTCACGTCCATCAGGCAGATTGAACGTTGTGCGCAAGGGGATTTGTTTACCCATGTAAATAAAACAAGTTTTGCCCGGAAGTTCAGCAGCGGCAATCCTGAAAGGTCGTCAACCTGTTGCAGGGAGGTGTGAAAACAGCCAAAAACCGAAAAAATCACACAAAGAGGCAGGGGGTAGAACCGATATCCCATCAAGGGCCCTGTGTCTTTGTGTGGGGGAACGTTAATCCCCGTTTTTGGGAAGTGTTTTCCTACCAACCTCGGGGAAAACGGCTTAGATCAGATAGCCTTGCCTGAACCCGGGCGGGTGAAAAATATTCGGATGTTCCGACAAACGGAACAAATAAAATTGAGGCGAGCTTTGAAGACAATGGATTTGCCTTTCAGCGCAAAATCCGCTCCGGCTATAGAAGCCAGAGCGGATTTGCGGAAGTTGTTTATTTACGCAGACCGAGTTTTTCGATAAGAGCGCGGTACTTGTAAATGTCTTTTTTCGCGTAGTAGGACAGGAAGCTTTTCCGTTGACCTACCATCGTGAGCAGGGCACGACGAGTGGAGTGATCCTTGGGAAACTTACGCAGGTGGTCTGAAAGACACTCAATGCGGTAAGTGAGCAAGGCAACCTGCACTTCAGTATTGCCGGTGTCGTTGCCGTTAGCGCCATAAGTTTTGACGATATCGGCGATTTTTTCTTTGCTGTAGTAAACTGCCATGTTAGAAATTGATGTTAAATAAACCAAAGCGGAATTTCAGAGGGTCAAACGGCAGTTATTGCCTATCCATCCCGTTTTAGCGGCTGCAAAAATAGGGGCTTTATTCCTGATTACCAATTTTCTATTCTCAAAAGTTTTGAAACCGGAGCAATTCATGCAATCATTCCAAAGAATATTTCATCTGCCCAGAGCTTGTCTCATTTTATAATAGAGGTCTGTATTTTCATAAATTCCTGAAAACAACTCGGCTCCCGGTCCGAATGCATACACCGGAACCATAGCTGCTGAATGAACCCTGGCGGAGAACGCAGCGTCAAAATGTTTCCGGCTTGCCCCTTGAGCCACCAGCGCCAGGCCGCCACATTCATGATCTCCGGTAACCACCACCAGTGTTTCGCCATTACTTATGGCAAAATTCAGGGCTTCACGGATGGTTTTATCAAAATCCGCCATTTCTGCTCTCAGCCAGTTTTTATCG
>JADZFI010000304.1 GCA_020850025.1 Saprospiraceae bacterium | reverse complement strand
TTTGGGCATTACGCCTCAGAACGACGGGGAATGTGTTCGCCTTTCCATTCCGCCACTCACCGAAGAGCGCCGCAAGGAGTTGGTGAAGAAAGCCAAACATGTTGGAGAGGAAAGCAAAGTAGGGGTGCGCAATGCCCGCCACAAAGCGCTGGAACATCTGAAAAAAGCCGTCAAGGATGGTCTGCCTGAAGACATAGGCAAGCGCAAGGAAACCGAGTTGCAAAACCTCGTCAACAAATACGTGGAAATCACCGAATCCGTGGTAGGCGCCAAGGAGAAGGAGATCATGACCGTTTAATTTAGCGATGTTTAGAAGGGCGCATCATCGTCCCATACTTTCATCGTCCATCGTAATACATACATGAACCTGGACAAGTATCTCGTTATTCCCGGAACTCCGGGCGTTCACAAGCTGATCAGCAGTCGCTCCAACGGCGTGATCATTGAAGACAAAAAAGAAGGTCGCACTCGTTTTGTGCCGGTGCGCCAGCAACAAATCACGCCGCTGGCCACCGTAGCGGTGTACACCTATACTGCCGAAGGCGAGGGCACGGTGCCGCTCGTGGAGGTGTTCCAGAAGATGCTGGATCTGCACGAAACCACGCCTCCGGTAGATGCCAAGGCGTCCAGCGCCGATTTGCGCGCCTACTTCACCGCTGTGCTGCCGGATCACGACCGTGACCGGGTGCATATCGGCGATATTCAGAAGTGTATCAAGTGGTACAACTATATGCGCGAGTTTGGTGTTTTTGAAGATGCCAAACGGGAGGCAGAAAAACTGGCTGCGGAGTCAGCCACCGAAGAGGCGCCCGTAATCGCCGAAGAAGTGGAAGCACCGGCTCAGAAAGAAAAACCCGCAAAAAAGGCGGCTAAGACGAAGACGAAGGAATAGGTTGAGGGGCCGTCGGTTGAATGCTGGAAGGGGTTTTTACTGCGGAGGATATTTTTTTACCGCGGAGGCGCAGAGACGCAGCGTTTTCGCGCCTCTCCGCCTCTGCGGTAAAAAACACCCTCCGCGCCTCTTCGCCTCTGCGGTAAAAAAATAAAAATAAAGCGCCGGTTTGCGCTTCTCATTGCGCATGCACCGCAAATACTACCTTCTGCTAGCTCTTTTACCAGTCTTTTGGGCAATTCCGGCATCTGCCCAGATCGTTGGAAGGGACTCTATACCCTCCTCCCGGCGCGACTCCTCGATTTCTGTTTTTGGCGTTCCACTGGTATTTTTTACCCCCGACACCCGCTGGGGCGCCGGACTGGCAGGTATCGTCACCTTTCCCACCCGGCCACGCCGATCCAGCCTGACGTTTAATGCCTCCTACACCCAGAACAAACAAATTCTGATCTATTTTCCTTTCAGCTTTCTGGGCAACAGAAACCGCTGGAGGGTGTATGGAGAGGTAGGCTGGTATCGGTATTTGTACCGCTATTTCGGCATCGGCAACAAGGTGCCGAACAATTATGTGGAAACCTATACTGCCAGGTATCCCAGACTCCGGATAACGGCGGCCACCAAAGTGAAGTCGCGCCACCAGGTGGGATTGCGGTTTTTTCTCGACGATTACATCATAGCCTCCTCCTCCGAAGGAGGAGAAATCAATCAACAGTTGGTAACCGGCGCTACCGGAGGCATTTCTTCCTCCACTGGCCCGGTCTGGATTGCCGACTCCCGTGACAATGCCTTTTTTCCTCGTTCAGGTCGTCTGACAGAATTTGCCCTCACCGCCGAACACAAGCTCACCGGCAGCGATTTCGAGTTTGCCCGCTGCTCGCTGGATGTGGCCCAGTATTTTCCGATGGGCGACCATGATGTGCTGGCCTTCAACGTTATTGGGATCTTTACCACGGGCGATGTACCGTTTTTTCAGCTACCCCAGTTAGGCGGCCAGCGGCGCCTGAGGGGGTATCCGGATGGAAAATACCGCGACAGACACCTGGTAATGGCACAGGCGGAATACCGGTTTAAAATATTCTGGCGCATCAAAGGAGCGCTGTTTGCCGGCACAGGCGCGGTGTTCGGAAAATCCGATGAGGCGCCCAGATTTCGCCCCAACGGCGGCGGCGGACTGCGCATTGAGTTCGACCGCCGACAAAAACTACACCTTCGCTTAGACTATGGTTTTGGCGAGGGAAAAGGGAATAATGGGTTTTATGCAACGTTGGGGGAGGCTTTTTAGGGAATAATAGTATTCAGTATGATCATCAAACACTCCACCTACCCCGGCGCACCCCTTTTACAACG
Source organism: Saprospiraceae bacterium (assembly GCA_020850025.1). GTDB lineage: Bacteria > Bacteroidota > Bacteroidia > Chitinophagales > Saprospiraceae > M3007. The sequence goes on along the minus strand of JADZFI010000304.1, from coordinate 9,030 downwards.
CGGCGGTCATTTGCAATCCATCGTGCCGGGGGTATTCCGCAAGGTAAAAGGCGTACACTACCATAGGGAAAGAATCGAAACGCCGGATGGCGATTTCCTGGACCTCGACTGGTTGCGCGGCCCCGAGCCCCGGCGCCGACTGATGATCGTAACCCATGGCCTGGAGGCCAGCTCGGATGCGCAATACTGCCGGGGTACAGCCAAAATTTTCTTTGAAAACGGCTGGGATGCCCTGGCCTGGAACTGTCGCTCCTGCTCAGGCGAAATGAACCGCCTGTTCAGGATGTATCATCATGGAGATACGGAAGATATCGGCGCTGTGATAGATCATGCCATCGCCAGCGGCGGATACGAACAGGTGGCGCTGGTGGGCTACAGCATGGGCGGCAATATTACCCTGAAATACGTGGGCACCCGTGGCGACCAGATTCCGCCACAGGTATGCGCAGCGGTGGCCTTCTCCGCCCCCTGCGACATCCGGGCAGGCGCCGATGTGCTGGACAGATGGGATAACTGGATCTACAAAAAGCGGTTTTTGGCTTATTTGAAGAAGAAAATCCGCCACAAAGCCCGGCAGTTTCCGGGGCGACTGGAGTTGGCAAAACTGAAAAAAGTGCGCCTCTGGTATGATTTCGACGAGCACTTCAGCGCGCCCATTTGCGGCTTCGCTTCGGCGGATGAATTCCATGCACAGGCCTCGGCCAAAAACTTCATCGCGGGTGCGCGCGTGCCCACCCTCATCGTGAGCGCGGTGAACGATCCCATTCTCACGCCGGAATGTTTTCCGGTGGATATTGCTAAAGATCACCCGTTTTTGCACCTGGAGCTCACCTCCGGGGGAGGCCACTGCGGCTTTGCAGCCCGTGGAGACGGGGAGTATTCCTGGGCGGAAAGGAGAGCGTTGGTGTTTGTTGGGTTCGTGTCGGGGTGACTGCCAGTCACCCCGACACTAAAATTACACCAACCCCTTCACCCTCTCCAGCGCCGCTTTCAACCCGCTTGCATCCGTTCCCCCTGCAGTAGCGAAGCCGGGCTGACCGCCGCCGCCGCCTTTGAGGAATTGCTGAGCGAGTTCGCGCACCATGGTTCCGGCATTCAGGCCTTTTTCCTTTACGAGGTTATCGCTGATCTTGATGGTCAGGGAAGGCTTGCCGTCGGCAGAAACAGAGCCGAAGGCAATGAAGGCGTTGCCGGTTTCACGTTCGAGTTCCACGGCCAGGTTTTTAACCGCATTGGCATCGGTAATAGGCAGGTGTTCGGCCAGGAAGTTGATGCCGTTCAGTTGACTGAATTTTGCCCGCAGGCCTTCGCGCAAGCCGTTGGCTTGCTCCTGAATGAGTCGCTCGATGGTTTTCTGCAATTGTTTGTTCTCGTCCTGCAGGGCCACAATGCCTTTGGTGAGGTCTTTAGCCTTCAGCACGTTTTTAATAGAGGCCATTTCCTGCTCCAGGCCATGCACGTATTGCTCGGCGCCTTTGGCCGTTACTGCCTCAATTCGGCGCACGCCGGCAGCAATGGCGGTTTCAGCCGTGATTTTGAAATAGCCGATCTGGCCGGTGTTTTTCACGTGGCAACCGCCGCACAACTCGCGGGAATAGCCCGGATCGAAGGTGATCATGCGCACCTTTTCCCCGTATTTCTCTCCAAACAGCATCATGGCGCCGGCTTTCTGGGCTTCTTCAATGGCAATGCTGCGCTGCTCGTCCAAGGCAATGTTCTCGCGGATCTTCTGGTTCACTATGCGCTCAATTTCTGCCAGCTCCTCCTCCGTCACTTTCTGGAAATGCTGGAAGTCGAAACGCAGGGTGTCTTCGTTCAGAAAGGAGCCTTTCTGTTGTACGTGCGTGCCCAGCACGGAGCGCAGGGCCGCGTGCAGCAGGTGCGTGGCAGAGTGGTTGGCCTCTGTGAGGCGACGTTTGGTTTCATCCACTTCGCAGCGCACGGTTTCGTCGCTGATCTGTTCCGGCAGACGATCAATGATGTGGTACACCAGGGTGTTTTCTTTTTTGGTGTCCATTACCCGGATGCGCTCCTGTCCGGTGCTTTCCGAGCCAAAGATCATCCAGCCGGTATCACCCACCTGTCCACCGCCTTCTGGGTAGAACGGCGTGCGGTTGAGCACCAGCTGGATCTGCTGCTGGTCTTTTACCTGCACCAAGCGATATTTCACCACCTTGCTGCTGCGGGTTTCCAGTTGATCGTAGCCCACAAATTCCACATCGGCTTCATCGCGCAGCACTAACCAGTCGCCCACCTGTTTGGCGGCGTCTTTGCGGGAACGGTCTTTTTGCTGCTGCAGGGCGGCTTTGAATCCATCCTCGTCTACCGTCCAGTTCTTTTCCTTGGCCAGCAGCGCCGTGAGGTCGTAAGGGAAGCCGAAGGTGTCGTACAGTTCGAAAGCCTGGGCGCCTCCAATGGTTTGTTGGCTCACCTCCAGGTTGTCGAAGCGTTTCAGGCCGGATTCCAGGGTGCGCAGGAAGCCTTTTTCCTCCTCAAGTATCACTTTCGATACAAAATCTATCTGCGCTTTGAGTTCCGGGAACACATCGCTGAACTCCTCGGCCAGGATGGGCGCCATGCGGTACATCACCGGCTCCTTGAGGTCGAGGAAGGAATAATAATAACGCACGGCGCGGCGCAGAATACGGCGAATCACATACCCGGCGCCGGTATTGCTGGGCATCTCACCATCAGCAATGGCGAAAGAAACGGCACGCAGGTGGTCGGCCACCACGCGCATGGCAATATCGGTTTTCAGCGATGGGGCGTTGCTGCCGGGGTAGGTGTCCAGGTACTTATGTCCGGAAAGATTGCCCAGGAAATCGAACAAGGGTTTCCAGAGATCGGTGCCGTAGTTGGAGCCTACGTTTTGCACGGCACGACAGAGGCGTTCGAAGCCCATGCCGGTGTCTACGCTTTTGGCAGGCAGTTCTTCCAGCGATTTATCCGCTTTTCGGTTGAACTGCATGAACACGTTGTTCCAGATCTCGATTACGTTCGGATCGTCGGCGTTCACGAGGGCTCTGCCGTCCACGCGGGCGCGCTCTTCATCAGAACGCAGGTCCACGTGTATTTCGGAGCATGGGCCGCAAGGACCCTGGTCGCCCATTTCCCAGAAGTTTTCCTTTTTGCCGAATTTCAGGATGCGATCCTCCGGCAGCATGGTTTTCCACACATCATAGGCTTCCTGGTCGAAGGGTACGCCTTCTTCTTCGTTGCCGCCAAAGACACTAACATAAAGGCGGTCTTTGGGCAATTTATACACCTCGGTAAGCAGCTCCCAGCTCCATTGCAGCGCTTCTTTTTTGAAGTAATCGCCAAACGACCAGTTGCCCAGCATTTCGAACATGGTGTGGTGATAGCCGTCGAGGCCCACATCCTCCAGGTCGTTGTGCTTTCCGCTCACGCGCAGACATTTCTGCGTATCCGCCACGCGTTTGGACGGAGGCGTCTGGTTGCCCAGGAAAAAATCCTTGAGCGGCGCCATACCTGAGTTGATGAACATCAACGTAGGGTCGCTCTTGGCCACCATAGGCGCAGAAGGAATGATTTTATGGCCTTTGGATGCAAAAAAATCGAGGAATTGACGGCGTATCTCGCGGGATGTCATGCGGTAGTTGTTTGACGTTTGAATGGTTTGAGAGGTTTGATGTACCGGCGGGTTCAGCCGCCGATGTTTGAGGGGTTTGAGGGGCAACGTTTACGATACTTTCAAAGTTTCGTAAACGTAGACGCCGGGTGTGGCACTTTCCTTTTTTAACGATATTGTACGATATCCCAGGCGCAGCGATCCTCCCCCTTTGAAGGGGGAGGGGCGCTGCGCTTAGGATAACGTCATGACCGCGAAGCGGTCAAACATAAATAACCGCAAAAGTAGCATGATTCAATGGATGTTCAAAGGATAGGCAAATGCAGACGATTTCTGTATAAAAGCTTTTTCAGAAGCGCATGGAAATTCTACCTTCGCCTTTGCCCTTTCTTATCCGGCTGTCCGGATTCCCACCACTGTATTTGTTGCTTTAGTCGCGCTTATGCGAAAGGACGTTTCGTTTCATTTTTCAACATAATATGAAGACCCGTACGCTTTTTCTGCTCCTCATTGCTTTTTTACTGGGTATTTGGTACATGGCTACCTATTCAGATTCGTCTGAAACGACTTCAATCCGCCCCAACGATCCCTGGGTGTTTCGTTCCGTGATGGACCGGCAGCCCCGGATGATCACTTTTGCCTTGAACGACCAGCTGTGGGCATCTTATTCCACCGATTCCTGCGCACTGTACAAGGTATGGTCAGGCAGCACCGATTTTACCGGAGCGGTGTATAACATGCGCCATGGCCCGCAGCCAATGAGTGTTGGAATGGCCTGGTTTGAAAATGCTTACCCCCAGCCATGGACGGTTACCGTTGACGGGAAATCAGAACATCCACGCACCGACTACAAGGGCCATCGATACGTAAAGGGTGGCCACGCGGAACTGATGTACGATCTGGTCCTCGCCGATGGTCGTCGTATCCGCATCAACGAACGTCCGGAATACATCGAGCGCGAGCGTCAGCACGGGTTCGAGCGGGTGTACACCGTGGAGAATGCCCCGAATGGAGCCGTAGTTTCCCTGAAAACCAACGTGTCCTCCATAAGCGCCGAATCCAACATCGAAACGAATGGTACCTGGAAAACCACCGAATCCAAACCCGTGGATGCCGGCGATAATCTGCAGGCGCTGGAACTGAAGGGCGAACTGACGCTCAACAGTGCCGGGAATACGCACTTCCGCACCATGTTCATCGCCAGACCGCTCATCGCCAATCCGTTTGATGCAGAACGCCTGGCCATGGAATCCGGCGAAGCGGAGGGAAAAACCGTCAGTCCGGGCGAGAAACTGATGGCCAAAAGCGACTGCCGCACCTGCCACAATGCGGAGGTGCAAACCGTGGGCCCGGGGTACAAACAAATAGCCGAGCGCTACAAAAATACCCCTGAAAACCTCGAAATACTCGCACAAAAGATCATCAAAGGCGGCGCGGGCGTTTGGGGCGTTGCTGCAATGAGCGCGCACCCGGATCTCCAGCCGGAAGATGCCAAAGCCATGGTGAGCTACGTGCTTTCGCTCGATGAGGGAGAGGACGATGGCGAAGGAGGCGGCGCGGTGAAGCATCTCAACGAAATTCCGGACAACCAGTGGCTCAAGGCCGACAATACAGTGGGCGATCGCGATTTATCGCCCGGACTTCTGGTTAAACTTTGGTCGCCGGGCAAAAAACTGAGCCAACTGGCCGATTCCGATTTCAACGCCGGGCCTGATATGGTGGCCAGTGCCGCCAAGATGGAGGCAGGTACGGAAGATTTCGGAACGTTCAAGAGCGACTTTTACCTGCAGGCAACGGGGTATCTGTTTTTGGAAAAAGACGATAACGTGGTGTTCCAGCTTACCAGCGACGACGGGAGTCGGCTCTGGGTAGACGGCCGGATGTTGATAGACCACGACGGTCCGCACGGGATGGAGCCCAGAGAAGCGGAAATTGCCTTGCGCGCCGGTTATCACCCCATTCGCCTCGACTATTTTCAGGGTGGCGGAGGCTGCGGTATCGTGTTGAAATGGGCGCGTTTTGGCGCTCCGGGCTTCAAAGTCATCGGCGAGGGCCGCTTTTTTCACAAGAAATCCGACAATGTGGAGGGCATGAAAGCACTTTCCAAAACAGAAAATGCCATTCCCGGCGATGGCGTCTCGCTCACCGAGGTGCATCCTGCCTACGATCTCACGCAGGCGCGCCCGGACGAGTTTCTGCCCAAAGTGGCCGGTATGGATTTCCTGCCGGATGGCCGACTGGTGGTATCCACCTGGGATGCCATGGGCGCCGTGTATGTTTTGGACAATGTGGAAACCGGCGATCCGAAAAAGATCAAGGTCAAGCGCATTGCTCAGGGCCTGGCCGAGCCGCTGGGTCTGAAAGTGGTGGATGGTCAGATTTATGTGTTACAAAAACAGGAGCTCACTAGGCTGGTAGATACCAACGGCGACGATGTCATTGACGAGTACCAGTGTTTTGCCAAGGGCTGGAAGGCTTCGGCCAATTTCCACGAGTTTGCTTTCGGGTTGGTGTACAAGGATGGCTATTTCTATGCAGCGCTGGCCATTGCCATCAATCCCGGCGGCGCCAGCACGCGTCCGCAGGGACCCGACAGGGGAAAGGTGGTGAAGATCAGCGCTCAGGACGGCAGCATCGAGTTTGTGGCGCGGGGCCTGCGCACCCCCGATGGCGTGGGCATTGGTCCGGATGGGGAAGTGTTCATTGCCGATAATCAGGGCGATTGGCTGCCTTCTTCCAAGATTCTGCACGTAAAACCGGGTGCATTTTACAACTCTTATGCCGTAGACAGCGCGGCGGTGGCCGGTTTGCCCATCCAGCAGCCGGTGGTATGGCTGCCGCAGGATGATATCGGCAATTCGCCTACGCAACCCACGGTGATCAACGACGGGCCATACAAGAACCAACTCCTGCACGGCGACGTGTGTTACGGCGGCCTGCAGCGCGTGTTCATGGAAAAAGTGAACGGCGATTACCAGGGCTGTGTATTCCGCTTCTCCCAGGGCTTTGAGGGCGCCACCCACCGACTGGCCTGGGGCCCCGACGGAGCGCTCTATGTGGGCCAGATCGGCAACCCGGGCAACTGGGGCCAGCAGGGCAAGCTCTGGTACGGATTGCAGCGCATGAAGTACAACGGCAATTCCGTGTTCGAAATGCTGGCGGTGCGCGCCAAATCCAACGGGATGGAAATTGAGTTCACCGAGCCGCTGCCGGAAGGCGCCGGCTGGGATCCGGCTTCTTACCTGGTGAAGCAATGGTGGTACAAGCCCACAGTGGAATACGGCGGCCCCAAGATGGAAGAAGAGGTGCTGCCGGTAAGTTCAGCTACCGTTTCGGCCGATCGGAAAAAGGTGTTCCTGGAACTTCAGGGCATGAAGCCGCAACACGTGGTTTACCTTAAACTGAACAACCTGCCCTTGTCGGAGCTGGGCCATGAGATATGGACCACCGAGGCCTGGTACACGCTCAACGCCATCCCGGCCAATGACGCGGGCGTGGTGGCGGCTGCTCCGGCAGCCCTGCAAACGCCCGATAATACCCTCACGGAAAAGGAAAAGCGCGAGGGCTGGCAATTGCTTTTTGACGGACAAACGCTCAACGGCTGGCACAATTACGGCAAAACCACCGTGGGTAAATCCTGGCTCATAGCCGACAACTCCATTTACCTGGACGCCAAACCCAATCCGGATGGGGGCTGGCAGGCGAAAGACGGTGGAGACATCGTATGCGCCGAGGAATACGGCGATTTTGAACTGGAGCTGGATTGGAAGATTGCGCCCTGCGGCAATTCAGGCATTATTTACCATATCGTGGAAGACCCTGCCAAATACGGCTATGTTTGGATGACCGGCCCTGAAATGCAGGTGCTGGACAATGCTTGTCACCCGGATGCCAAATACCCCAGGCACCGCGCCGGCGATTTGTACGACCTTGTGGAGTGCAAATACGTGACCGTAAAGCCCGGCGGCGAGTGGAATCATGCTCGGCTGGTGTTCAAAAACGGCAAAGTAGAGCATTGGCTCAATAACCGCAAGGTGGTGGAGTTGCAGATGTTTGAAAAAGGCAAGCCCACCAAAAAATGGCTGAACCTGATTGCCGGAAGCAAATTTCCCGGCCTGAGCGCCGATTTTGGTCTGGCCACCAAAGGCAAAATAGCGCTGCAGGATCACGGGGATCCGGTGTGGTATAAGAACATCAAGATCCGTAAGCTTTAGGTTCAACCATTTATGAATAACAGAAATACTCCGACCTATAGACTTCGGTTCTTTTTTGACCATGGTTCCGGGGCTTGCCTGTGGTGTGGCAACGAAGTTGCGTTTGAAAAATACGGTGCAGGTCCATTAGACGCTGAAGTTTACGACCTCAATGGAAAAATTAGTCAGGAAGCAAAAATCAAGTTGCCGGAATCTACCAGGCAAAAAGTATTGGAATTAGACAAATTGTACAGTGAAAGTTTGAATTGGGAAGACCCTGCAGGAGGTTCAAAGTGGGACAAATCAGATTGGGATAATTTCTACAAACTGACAAGAGCATTGCATGAAGAAATATCAGGCATACTTGGTGACGACTTTGAAATTATATACGAACAAGTCTAATAGAAAAATCGGACGGTGATCAGCGTGATTTTGATGATACTGTTACTTGTTTTTTCTGTTCCATTGTTTTTGGATGGCGTTATACAAACTACCTGCTGTAGCCAGGGTACCTACAATCCAGCTTCCCGTAATGCCTAAAAATCCGGAAAGTGACACAATGATATCTTGTGAGGCTTGTCTGGTGCTTGATTCCGGTATTTCCTCGCCATTGGAAATATCGTATGCAAAGGCTATCAGCAATGCTGAGAAAATGGCTATAGCAATGGTATAAAGCCAGGCTTTTAATTTTTCCATAGTTTACTGTGATTAGGGTGATTTTGATGATTTGAGTGATAAAAGTCAGACTACTGGACATTTTGACATTGGACGATGGACATGATCCTGCAAAGGCTTGATTCATAGCTAATTACAATACAAGTCCAATGTCCAATGTCAAAATGTCCAGTAGTCTCGATACGGGTAATCGCTGCCCGAAAGTCGCTCGGGAGTCTTTTGTTTCGTTTTTGAAGAATCGTCTTAAAGGTCAGAAATGAAAATACCACCAGGACTGTAAAGAACAGGGTGAAAAACACTTTGGCAAATTTGTCTTTTGCAGTCTTCATGCTCCAATTCAATTTGAGTTTGTTTTGTCAACGTTCGCCTCGGCACTGAAATTTTTCTTTCTCTTGTTGGCGTCCAAACATTAGGGCTTTTTTTGGGGAAAGAACCATCGAACCATAAGAGCATGTTTGGAAATTTAGTTTCACCTAGTATTAGAGTTTAGCAAGAATCATTTGGCAATTAGCCCAAAACATCCACGATTCCGAACTTTGTACTGTTTTCTCATAGTCTTTGGACAGCCTTCGG
>JADZFI010000303.1 GCA_020850025.1 Saprospiraceae bacterium | reverse complement strand
GTACTTATTCCATCATCTGCTCCCAAATCAAAAAACACCAGATCCGGAGCCATCAAAGGCTCCTTGGTGTCATCGTCGTATACTGTTGCAATCAGTTTTATCTGTGGGAACAAAACCAGTGTATCCACCATTTCATACGACCATAGTTCAGATGGGGTCTTCAGATAGATGGTATCAGAGCCAAATCCAGCCTTTTCACCGATCAGCATGTATTTGGAGCCAAGTTTCACTGGATAGGTATACGAACTGGTAGAATCAAGCGGACTGCTTACAGCCACATATTTCCCGTGTTCATCCTGCTCATACATGGTAATACGAGTCATAGGGAGCGATTTTTCGGTAATACCGTGCAAGGCCAGAGCCCGGTAGCGGATGATAAAATCCACAGCATAAACATCGTAACAACACCCTTCTTCCGAATAGTTGGCACTGCCAATCCTGTTGCTGCTGAAGAATCCTCGTTTACTATCGGAGCCCATCACAAAGAATACATCATTGGCTGAACTATTCAAAGGAGCGCCCATGTGTTGAGGACCATCCCAGGTTCCATTCAGGCCAGGTTTGGCTTTATAAACATCGAATCCTCCCAGCGTACGCAGACTGTCGGTGCTGAAAAAGAGGGTATTGGAGGCTGTATGAAAGAACGGAGTTACATCATTACCTGGAGTGTTCAGGGCGTCCAATGGTTGAGGCTGCCCCAGGCTATCTCCGTATACCTTACTGAACCAGATGTCTTTTCCGCCTTTGCCACCGGGTCGGTCCGAAACAAAAAACAGGGTTTCCTGATTTTCTCCAAGAATGGTTCCAATGCTCGGCTCTGTAGTAGTATACCTGGGGTGATTGATGGCTGTCAGCTTCTCGGGAATACCCCAGTTGCCATCAGGTAATTTCCTGCGTCTGAAAAGTTCGAACCGGATATCCGCGGAATCTTTTACATAGTTGCCTGCCGCATAGAAGGCTATGTTTCCGGCTGCATTGAGGGACAGATGTGCTGTGTGTTGCAGGAGCGGATCGTTAAAAAGCGTCTCCGAAACCGTCATTGGATGGTTGGGGCCTACGGGACCGTCGGCGCCATCTGCCTGGAGCAATTTAATGGTGTTTCTTCTGGGTTTTACCTTGTCGTTTTTTAGATCAAACCGGTAGGCAGAGAAATAAAGCTGGTTGTTCACATAACCGGCGGCGTATTCGGCATACAATTCATTGGTGTTCACATTGGCTGTATCCAACAAATAGCAGGTGTCATTTTTTACAATATAGGGATTGTCTGTACCTGCTCCCATTGCCCACAGACAAAGATCGTAGCGGTCCATGGCCTGTTTTTTTACCGATTCCGGAACCGGGGGTGTTTGCGGAAGGGTGGCAATGGCTTCGTACAGATCTCCTGCGGCTACATATTTCCCTTTTCGAAACAAAACCTCAGCCAACCGCATTTTGGGGAAGTAATCTGGAGAAGGGCTTAACCCGTGGTCTACAAGGCGACGAAAGGCCGACTCCGCGCTGTCAAGTGAGGTGATTTCCATTGCAGATTCTCCATAACCCGCAAGTGCTTCCACATTCAATGGCTCCCCTTTCAAGGCAAAACCATAATACTTCATGGCGGCATAAAAGTTCTTTTTTCCAGCTGATTCCTTGGCTCTGTTAATCAACTTTTGAACAGATGGTCCACGCTCTGGCTCGTCCACTTCATTCAGACGGTCGCTGATCACAGTTCTGTACCACAAAGAGTCACTCTTGCTTGTTTGTCGGGTAGAATCAGGCGTTTGTGCTCCGCCGTTTACAACGGTGAACAGGAAAAACAAACAAACAATAGTTGGACAAAAACGCATCATTTTGATTAGCCGAAAGTTAGATGATTCAAAAATGCACTATGCATCAGGAGGCCTGGGGACGGATTATATGATTGGGCAGGACTTGAATTTTGGCAGGGCCTTGATTTTATAGAAGCGGTAGGTTAATGAAATTTCCGGCCCACCTCTTCTTTCACTGATCAGCTCGCCGGCACGAGAGAATACATCCCAGTCAAAGGTCAGGCCTAAAGCCCATGTGCCATAAAACACATCAATTCTGGGTACGAGGGCATTATTGTAACGGTGGCGCCAATCTGCACCAATTTGGAGGGCCAATTCCTTGTATCGTTGTTCGCGAAGATGCATTCTGACTCCACCTCCGTATACAATTTCACTGTAGCCGCCTTGTTTCTGATACAAGCCCTGAGCCATGAAATCAAATTTCTCGGAAAGCTGGAAAAGGCCCAGGCCATAAAAAGTCCATTTTTGATGCAGCCGCACTTCGTCTTCATCTGTCACAGAGGATGCCCAGAAATCATGGGCCGGCCGGTTTATGTGGTGAGCAGCAAAGCCAAGGTCAAACCTGGTGCGCTTTTTTGGCGCCTGCATGCGGAGATTCGCTCCGGCACTGATATCGAAATATTTCAGACTGGTGACGGTCAGGTCTTCGGAAATGGCAGCGCCAGGGTCGAACATGCCATCAATGTATTGTTCACTGAAAGTGATCTCGTCGGTATCAAAGGATCGCTGACCAAACATAGGCGTTGCGCCCAGTGTCAGATAGTTATTTTTATTTAAGGGAAGCGTCAGTGCCAGCGGAATGCCCACCTGTAGCGATTGCAAGGCCAGTTCTCCCTGTTTATCATAATTGATCAACAGAGAGGCCGTTACAAAGCGGTCGTAACGGCCCGGTTTGAAATAAACCTTGTTTTCAACCGAGCCGGAAATGGTGGTATACGGCACCGGAACAGTACGCCACTGTTGCCTGTAATTGCCCACGAAACGAATATCGCCGCCAAATACTCCGGCCAGCCCGGGATTCAGGTTTAACGGCGAATTGCCGAATTGAGAAAAGTGAATGTCCTGTGCTGTCAGGGCATATGCCGACAGAAGCAGCGCCGATATTATCCCCCTTCGCAATAGGTTAAGTGTTGTAAATGTATTCACAATCGAGTCGTTTAGCATTCGGGCAACATTCTTGTTAAACAAAATTGGTGCCTGTAATGGAATTCAATTAGGCTTGTTTTGTCGTCTAAATGGCAAACATGGCCAAATGAGCGCGATCATTGGCATGGTCATCCCTCTGGGCAGGGATGTTTCAACATAACTACGAAGGGATGGAAGTAACAGAACGCGAACGGTTGAAATAACCGAATTGTTAGTCCATAATACGGGGAGGTGGCGAATGAACAGACAATGGCCTATACCCTTTGGCCAAGAACCATGCCAAAAAGTATAAGTACTACGGTACTGGTCATTTACATGTTTTTCACTGCAGCACAACTGCATGAAAGAAGGGATTAGCACAATACAAGGGAATGATTAAATAACAGAATGTTTCAATTCCGGGGTCAAATCTACTCAAAATGCTTGTAACGTGCAAATGTGTGCCCATTTGAACTCGTATTTAATAAATTTTAATTGGTTTTTGAGGTGGTAATTACACCTTGGTTGTCTTCCATTTTCCTCTTTTGAATACAAAAAAAGCGGCCAATGCCATGCCCGATTCCGCTATAATGATGGTCCAGTATACACCAGCTTCGTTCCAGTTTAGTTGAAGTGCCAGTAGCCATGCCAACGGGATTTCGATCAGCCAGAAAAAAATAAAATTGAGCAGGGTAGGAGTGAGCGTATCGCCGGCCCCATTGATGGCTTGCGTCAAAATCATGCCCCAACCATAAAAAACATAGCCACCGGCAATGATTTGTAGCGCCATGACCGCCGATTTCATTACCTGAGGCGTTTGGGTGAAAATTCCCACTAGTGAATCGGCTCCAAACAAGCAGAGCAGGGCAATGCCTCCAAGGAAAAACATGTTAAAAAAGCCTGCCCGGAGGGCTGAGCGCTCTGCACGATCAGGCTGCCCGGCGCCAAGATTCTGACCAACCAGCGTAGCTGCGGCATTGGCCATGCCCCAGGATGGCAGCAAACAAAAAATAACAATACGGATGGCAATCGTATATCCGGCAACAACTTCTTTGTTGATTTGACCCAGGATAAATACCATGAAAATCCAGCTTGCGGACGCAATTAAATACTGTCCGGCACTTCCGCTGGCAATGCGGATCAGGGTGGAAATTACGTTCCAGTTTGGCCGCATCATACTCCACCGCAACTGAATGATCTTCCCAGGCTTGAACAAATTCCAAAGCTGATAAATCACTCCGGAGGAACGGCCAATGGTGGTGGCAATTCCACTCCCTAACACTCCCATAGCGGGAATGGGCCCCCAACCGAAGATAAATATGGGGCAAAGTATGATGTTCACGGCATTGGCAATCCACAACGCACGCATGGCCGTAGCTGCATCACCAGCACCCCGAAAGATGCCGTTCAGCATCCAGAGCAACAGGATTGGCAAGTTACAGGTAAGTAAAAGCCTGGTGAATTGGTGCCCCGTGGAAGATACGCTCTGGTCATGTGCCATGACCGCCAGAATCTGCTCCGCGAAAAAATATCCTGGAATCGCAATGAACAGAGACAATACCAGCCCGATCAGAATGACCTGTGCGCCTGCTCGTGAAGCAGCCTCCCGGTCGCCTTCTCCAACCCGCCTTGCCACCATTGCGGTAGCGGCAGAACTTAACCCGATGGCCAGCGAATATACAAGGGTCAGCACCGATTCTGTTATCCCAACGGTAGCAATGGCCTCCGATCCGATCTTGGAAACAAAGAAAATGTCCACTATCGCGAATAGTGATTCCATGGCCATTTCAAGGATCATTGGGATGGAGAGTAGTACTATGGCACGGTCTATACTGCCAGTGGTGTAGTTTTGTTCTTCGCCATTGAGGGATTGTTTGATGATTTGCCAGTATTGACCGATGCGGGAAGCGGGTGTTTTTGTTTCGGTTAGCATATATTAGCGTTAAGGGACAAAGATACAATGCTCAACAAAATGTTTTAAATGAGCGGGCGTTAAAAAATCCAAAACCCCAAATTTCCTTGGATAGTTCCCCAACTTTACCTTCGCATCTTTGTTCTGCAAGAATTCTTTCAGCTATACTTTTACTGGAATGCATATTTCTGACTTATTGCACCGCGCAATGCAACTTGATTGGCTAAGCCCTGAAGAAGGGGTGTTTTTATTTGAAAACGCTCCTACTGCCGAGCTGATGTACGTGGGTAATGCCATCCGACAGCACCATGTTCCCGGGAATGTGGTGACATGGATCATTGACCGAAATTCCAACACCACCAACGTATGCATTGCAAATTGCAAGTTTTGCAATTTCTATCGCAGGCCAGGTCATGAGGAGGCTTACATCACCACGATGGAAGAATACCGGGTGAAGATCCAGGAAACCTTTCGGCTGGGCGGTGAACAACTTTTGCTTCAGGGTGGACACCATCCTGATCTGGGGCTCAGCTTTTATGCAGATCTGTTTCGGCAGTTAAAGTCGGAGTTTCCTAACCTGAAACTGCACGCCCTGGGGCCTCCGGAGATTGCTCATATTGCCAAACTTGACGGGCTGAGCCATTATGAGGTGCTGAAAACGCTGAAAGAAGCCGGACTTGACTCCTTGCCCGGCGCTGGTGCAGAAATACTGGACGATCGCGTAAGGCGGCTGATTTCCAAGGGCAAATGTGGTGGCCAGGAGTGGCTCGATGTAATGCGGGCCGCGCATCAATTGCACTTGACTACCTCTGCAACGATGATGTTCGGCCATATTGAAACCAATCTCGAGCGCATGCAGCATTTCGCAGCGCTTCGGCAGGTGCAGTCTGAAAAGCCTGCTGATGCAAAAGGTTTTTTAGCCTTTATACCCTGGCCATTTCAGGATGAAGACACCATTCTTCGTAAAATCAAACGCGCCAGGAATGCCGTCACAGGGGATGAATATGTCCGTATGATTGCCATGAGCCGGATCATGTTGCCAAATGTTATCAACATACAGGCATCCTGGCTCACCGTTGGCAAACAGGTGGCTCAGGTATGCCTTCATTCCGGCGCCAATGACTTCGGCAGTATCATGATCGAAGAAAACGTGGTGTCTGCAGCCGGCGCCAGGTTCCGTTTTACCGCTGAGGGAATCCAAACAGCTATTCGCGAGGCGGGCTTTGTACCTCAGCTGCGGAATCAGCAGTATGAATTCAGGGAGTTACCTATGGAAATGGAACAACAGGTGCTGGATCGGGCTACCATGTTGGTGGATTGATCCAGACCGTATACCAGAGAATGCCATGCTTTTACTAAATATGGTATGATAGAAGTCGGGAAAAAGGCCGGGGTGCATTACCTTAGCGAGATCAAAAGCTAAAGGTACATACCCATGAAAATTCTGATTCCCCTGTTTTTTTTAACGCTGGCCTTTGGGGCTTCTGCACAACAGAATTACTACTCGGTAAAATTCCCGGATGATCAAACCATAGTAAGTTGCGGTGGAACTGCCGATACCATTTGGCCAGAAATCACGTATTTGGCCAATTGCAATTTTAATGTTGGCATCTCCGTAAAAGATCAGGTTTTCGCGCTTAACAATACCGGTGGGTGTATAAAAATTCTAAGAACCTGGAAATTGTTGTATTGGTGTGATTACAATCCCAATTGGCCCGGCCCCACATTGATTGACAACCCCGGCCATACCGATATTGGGCCAACTGTGCTGGCCAACAGCGATAACCACGGATACTTTCAATATACCCAGGTCATAAAAATAGTAGACAATGTCCCACCGGTTTATCTGGATTGCCCGGTCGGTCCTGTTTTGTTCTGTGACTACACGAACAATGACCCGGCGCAGTATGGAACACGTTGCGAAGGTCCGGTAGATCTGAAGATGAAGGTGACGGATGCCTGTTCCAAAACGGACCTCATTGTTTCCTAC
The DNA here is from genome assembly GCA_020850025.1 of Saprospiraceae bacterium. Taxonomy (GTDB): domain Bacteria; phylum Bacteroidota; class Bacteroidia; order Chitinophagales; family Saprospiraceae; genus M3007. The sequence continues at coordinate 970 of JADZFI010000303.1, read as the reverse complement.
CGTCTTTATCTGGATCTGGACGGAAACGGATCCATGGAAACTTTCCAAAGCAGCAGCACTCCGGGCGCCTGGCCCATAGAAAAGACGATATCAGGTGATACGGTATCTGCAAAAATAGTACCTCCAGCAGGAGCAGGACTTCCCTATGGCAAGCACAAAATTGAATGGATCACCAACGATCGCTGTGGCAATGAGGCATTGTGTAAATATGAATTTGAAGTGCGCGACTGCAAGCCTCCAACTGTAGTTTGCATGAATGGTTTGAGCATAAATATCATGCAAACGGGTATGATTACTTTGTACGATACAGATTTCCTTCAATACACCAACGATAACTGCACTCCGGTCAATCAAATAAAAATTGGCATTCGCAAATCCGGGACTGGAACTGGTTTCCCGCTCAATGAACATTCCGTTACGTTCGATTGCAATGAGATTGGGAAGCAGTTTGTGGAAATATGGGCTGTTGATGCCTACGGAAATGCAGATTATTGCCTGACCTATGTGATAGTTCAGGATAACGTAGGCGCTTGTGTACCACCCGGACCTGTAACCGGCAGCATCCTTACCGAACAACAACTCCCGGTACCAGGAGCGAAAGTGATCTTAAAAAGTAATTTGACTGCCATTCAACAAGAGCACGTTCAGACAACAGACCAGCAAGGTCATTACGCTTTTGCGGCAGCTCCCGGCACCTGTAATTACAGTATCGTTCCCAGTCTGGATACGCTTCATGGCGAAGGAGTGAATACTCTGGATTTGATTTTGCCAGACATGCATTTGTCCGGTCAGATTCCTCTTGGCAGCCCATACCGAATCATTGCAGCTGACGTAAACCGGGATGGACAAATAAGCAACCCTGATTTGGATGCCATCGGCGATCTTATTGTAGGTTTAACCAGTCAGTTCAATGGAAATACAGCCTGGCGTTTTATCCCTTCCAACCATCTGTTTGCCGATCCGACTGCGC
>JADZFI010000302.1 GCA_020850025.1 Saprospiraceae bacterium | reverse complement strand
TACATTCCTTCGGAGTTGAAGGGCTGGTTGATATTGCCTGATTTGTCCAGGGCAATCAGTCCGCCTTCACCGCCTTTTTCCACCAGTTTATGATGGATGATCTGGTTGGTGGCTTCCTGCAGGGATTTTCCGCCGTAGATCATTTGTGCCCAAACATCGTGTGCCACTGCATATCGGATAAAGTATTCTCCATGGCCTGTGCAGGATACTGCGCAGGCATCATTGGAGGCATAGGTACCTGCCCCGATGATAGGAGCATCGCCCAGGCGATTCCAGCGCTTGTTGGTCATACCTCCCGTGCTTGTTCCGGCGGCCAGGTTTCCCTGCCGGTCAAGAGCGACGCAGCCTACGGTACCGAATTTTTCGTCAACTGGTGGCAGGGCGCCGGTTCTGTTATCGCCCTTTTCGCGCTCCAGCGCTTTTTGGAGTGTGTCCCATCGATCCTGTGTGAAGAACCATTTGGGATCCACCATTTCCAGGCCTTTTTCTTTGGCAAATTGTTCTGCTCCGGAGCCTGTTAGCAGCACATGTACCGATTGTTCCATTACTGCTCTTGCCAGCAGAATGGGATTTTTAACCGTGGTAACGCCCCCAATTGCACCAGCTTTTTGGGTTATTCCGTCCATAATACTGGCATCCAGTTCATTTTTACCATCATGGGTGAACACGGCGCCTCGTCCGGCATTAAAAAGCGGGCAATTTTCCAGATAAACAATGGTTTGTGAGACAGCGTCCAGCGCTGAACCACCGTCCTGCAATACCTTTTCACCGATCGTCAATGCCGAATCCAGCGCTGCGCGGTATTCAGCTTCCTTTTCGGGCGTCATATTGGCTTTGCTGATGGCGCCAGCGCCTCCATGGATGGCCAGGGCGTATACCGGGCGGTTGATGGTGGATTCCATATCTGCAGATGGATTGGAGACAGGATGTTTGCAACCCAGTGTGGTTAACAAAAATAAAAAAGAGAAAGTAGCAAGGTTTTTCATGTTGAATAATCCCTGAAGATCGAATTTTGCACACAAAATAGAGAAAATCTGTCAAACCGGGCTGTATTACCTCTATCACTACATCTTATGAAGATCTTGATTTTAGGAGGCGGAAATATGGGCCTCACCTATGCACAATGTTTTTTGCGCAGTCGTATCGTCACCCCGGATCAGTTGATGATCCTGTGTCGAAGTTATGAAAAAGCCAACTACCTGAGTGAGCACTACGAGGGGCGATTTTTCAGTGATCCCCGACTCTGTGTCCCGGAGGCAGATTTGTTGATCCTGGCGGTTAAACCACAAGATTCCGGGAGATTATTTCAGGAAATGTCTGGCCTTACTGATCCGGGTCAGGTGCTGTTGAGCATTATGGCGGGCGTGCGCATGGATACCATCGCAAAGGCACTGGGTGTACGCAAGATAACCCGTGCGATGCCCAATTTGCCGGCACAAATCGGCGCAGGTGTAACGGCCTTTAGTTCTACAGAAGAAGTGACCAGGATTGAACTGGTGATGGTGCAAAACTTACTCAATACCACCGGTAAAACCCTGTATGTGGATAAAGAAGATATGCTGGATGCTGCTACTGCCATTTCGGGTTCAGGGCCGGCTTATGTGTATTATTTCATGCGGGCTATGATAGATGCCGCTCAGCAAATGGGTTTTTCACCTTCCGAAGCCGAGTTACTGGTTGGACAAACATTTACAGGCGCCATTGACTTGTACAACAAGTCGGATTTAAGTTGTTTGGAGTGGATTGGCAAGGTGGCCTCCAAAGGGGGTACTACCGAGGCGGCTCTTAAAGTTTTTGAAGAAACGGCCCTGCATAATGCCATAACTGCAGGTGCTAATGCTGCGTTAAAACGCGCCTCTGAATTGGGGAAATAGCCCATATATGGTGATCACAAGGCTTTTTTTGAAACTACTCACTTTGAAGCTTGGTTATAAGCGCGGAAGCGTCTTATTTTCGGCCAAACAATTTCGCAAATCAAAAATTAAATACTTGTTGGCTTATGATGAACGAACTCGTCCATACGCATATGACCAAGGATGTCTTTACGCTCACCCCTAATGATAGCCTCGGGCAGGTACGAGAAATCATGCTGAGCAAACACATCCACCACATTCCCATTCTTGAAGGTAAAAAATTGGTGGGTATGGTTACCAGCTGGGATCTGTTTAAACTTGGAAAATCTGCAGATGAATACAGCGGCATGAAAATCAGTGAGGTAATGACCCGTAAGGTAGCTACTCTGGATCCCAATCAACACTTGGGTGCTGTGGCAGAGGTTTTAACCAGACACTTATTCCATGCTGTACCCATTGTCAATGACGACAATGAACTGCTGGGAATTGTAACAAGCACGGATATCATCCGCTACGAGCACACAAAGGAGTACCCGGAAAACCTCGAGAAATTCGTAGGCGAGAATATGTGACAGCAAAACAATATTCTAAAAAAGTGAAAATAAACCCGGTGTAATTCAATCAGTTACACCGGGTTTTTCTTTTGTTTTTGTATTTTATTTACCCATGTTTTACCGTTCGTTTATACCCCATATTGTACCTATTTAGATTTTAATACATTAGTTTTGTACCCGAAACAAAAAAGCAGAGGTACAAACGATATGAAATTCTCAAAGGTAACCGTTAGAAAAAAGAAGTTATCCAAAGGCCGCATAAGCCTATACCTAGATTTTTACCCGGCCGTCCTGCACCCTGAAACGGGACAGGAAACCCGCCGCGAATTTCTGCACCTCCACTACAAAGAGAAGCCCAGAACAGAAAAGGAGCAAGACGACAAAGAGGCATGTATCAAGCTGGCAGAGAAAATCCGACACGACCGGGAAACGCAAATTAGGAGCGGCCAAGCCGGACTAACCGCCATAAAGGGCCGGGGTAGCTTTTTGGTGTTTTTTGAAGCGGAGGCCGAAAGGCAGGAAGGATCCACAAAAAAAGGATACGTTCAAACGCTTCACCACCTGAAAGAGTACCTAAAAGGAAAAGACGCTTCTTTTAATTCAATCACCCTGGACACGATAGAGGGTTTCAAGTCCTACCTACTTACCAAAGCGCAAAAGCGTACCCAGGGCCGCACAGGGGCGCTAACGTCGAACACCGTAGGGACTTATGAGAGCAAAGTTTTAACCGTTTGCCGCCGGGCGTTTATAAAAGGGTTTATGTCCGAGGATTTAAGCCTAAAAATTAAGCGCTCAAGAGGCAAAGCAAAACCCAGGCACTTTTTAAGCCTGGAGGAATTAAGCACCCTGGCAAAAACACCATGCGACCCAGAATATTTGAAACGGGCCGCCCTGTTTTCAGCGCTCACAGGCTTACGTTTTTGCGACATTGATAAAATGATATGGGAAG
>JADZFI010000301.1 GCA_020850025.1 Saprospiraceae bacterium | reverse complement strand
GATTATTCGGACATTTTTTCATCCCTGAAAAAAATACTTTTGCCCACCTAAAAGGGACACTACACGGCATGACTACTAAGAACAAAGCCTCCAGGAAGTCGGCAGCCCCATCCGCCGCTCCGGTTGTTTACACCCAATTTTTGCAAAACGGATTCTGGATCCGCCATTTGTATCCGTCTACCATACTGATGGCCATTACCTTTTTGCTGTATGGCATGACGGTGGGTTTCGGTTATCTGCAGGATGATCAGATCTACATTTGGGATAATGCTTTTGTGCAAAAGGGCTTTGCAGGTCTTGCCGAAATTTTCGGGAACGACAGCCTGTTGGGGTTTTACAAAGACCCCAAACTCATGCTGGAGGGTGGTCGTTACCGCCCCTTGCCTCTGGCAACTTTTGCCATGGAAGTTGGGTTGTTCGGCAAGAACAGCGCCGGGGCCGGGCACTTTTTGAATGTCCTGCTGTATGGCTTGGCCAACCTTCTGTTGTTCCGCATCCTGTTGGCCTTGTTCCCGCAGGAAGAAGGAAGCAAATGGTATTTCAGCGTGGCTTTCTGGGGGGCAATTCTCTTTTCTCTACACCCGCTGCACGGCGCGGTGGTTGCCAATGTCAAAAGCCGCGACGAAATCATGGCTTTTCTGGGTAGTTTGGGCGCCTTGTGGGCCATCATGAAGTATTTTGACACCCATGAGGATCGCTGGCGCTGGATGGCAGCCCTGTACTTCTTCCTGGGCTTGCTGTCGAAGGAAAATACCGTGACTTTTTTGGCAGTGATTCCGCTCACTATCTGGGTGTTTTCCAAAGTGCCTGCAGGCCGGATATTGAATTCGGTTATGCCATTGCTTATATCACTCGGATTATTCCTGCTGCTGCGCATTTTGGTGCTGGACAAGCCGGTTGACCACGCTGATGAGCTGGTTTTGAATCCGTTTTTCGGAATGAACGCCATGGAAAGGCTGGCGACCATCTTTCTGGCGCTGGGCTGGAACCTGAAGTTGTTGTTTGTGCCGCATCCGTTGACCATTGATTACTACCCCTACCATGTTCCAAAAGTGAACTGGGCCGACTGGCGGCCACTGCTTTCGCTGGCAGTTCATGTCGCGCTTGGCTGGTGGGCGTATAGAACCCTGCGCCAGAGTAAAGCAGGCGAAAGAAGCGGTTGGGCGGTGGCAGGTTATGGCATTCTGTATTACCTGCTCACCATCAGCATTGTATCCAATCTGTTTGTGCGCACCAGCACGTTCATGAATGAGCGCTACTTATTCCTGCCTTCGGTGGCATTCTGTATGGTACTTGCCTGGTTTGCGCTGAAAAAGTTACCGGAGATGGCCAAAGGCGCCGGCGAATGGGCGGGCATTGCCCTGCTGGCAGTGGTGGCAAGCGCCTTTGCCGTGCGCACCTGGACGCGCATTCCGGACTGGGAGGGCGACGGGGCTAAATTGGTGGAATCTGCCATACAGGTGTCCGGCAACAGCTACCGGGCCAACTATTATTACGCCAATCTACTGTATGAAAAACAGTACAAACCCCTGGAAAAAGCAACAGATGCTACTTCTGTTGCTCAAAGAATCGCCATTCTTAATGAAATAGAGCCATACCTGAACAAATCCCTTCAGATCAATCCCGGCTACCGTCTGGCGGCGCCCATTAAAGTGCAACTGGCCGTCATCCGGTTCAATCAGGATAAAAACCTGGAGAAGCTTCTGCTCGATCTGGAGCAGTTGATCCTCCATCAGCCTGAAAACGGCGATATGCTGACCATGGCATTGGGTGTTTTGAAATCGCTGAAAGGATCTGACCCCAATGTGTACAACTATTTTTGTCACAGAGTGGGCTACAACTTCTATTTCGTCAAAAAACAGGATCCGCTCGGAGCCATAGAATTCTTGAACCTGGCGCTGGAGAATTATTCGCAGGATCGAAATACCATTCAGGACTTGATCCAGGTATATACCTCCATGGGGAACCAGAACAAGGTTCGGGAGTTGCAGCAAAGACTGAGCATGTAAAAAAAAGCGGCCCGGTGTCCCACACACCGAGGCCGCTGAACTTAGCAGAAATATACTCTTTGGCAGACTTCTCCAATGGAACAGGCCGAATCCGGTCCCACTCCTTTTCCAGCCTTTCCTTGAAGGTTTAGACACCCGAAGGCGTCCATCTGCCGGGTTAGTCTACATTGTCGTGTAAAAAGGAGTTTCCTCCCATTTTGATCTCGCCATCTTCCTCCAGTGAAATAGTCCAGTTCGACATTTCAGGCTTGTCGGCATCCGGCACATCATCCAGATTGACATTACGACGCAGGTAGGCCGGCTGGCTTTCCAGGTCAATAATGGTTTGTGGAGAAGACAGTTTCACCACATTGATCGGGCGGCTCAGCGCCTCCTGACGGCGACGTTGTGCCTCTTCGATTCGGCGGCGGCGCTCTTCGGGCGTGATTTCCTCTTCTGCATCGCGCAGATAGGGATCTGTGCTTACAGGCGTGGTGCGACGAATCTTGTCAACTGTCTCCCGGATGTTTTCAAACTCGAATTCGAGTGTGGTGGCAGCCTTCTCGTCTACCGGGGCATACGGCTCATCGGACGTAATTGAAAAGAGAGAAGGCTGGTTCTTTTTTCCGGTATGCAGGTCTTCGTCGAGGTGAACCACCTGACGCTCGTTGGTATTTGCCTGACGCTGACCGGAAGTACCGGGTTTGCTACGCTCGGTTGATTCGAAGCCGGTAGCGATGATGGTTACAGCCAGTTTTTCGCCAAGGCGTTCATCAAAGCAGTTACCCCAGATGAGGTTGGCATTTTCGCCGGCTTTTTCCTGAACGAACTGGGTGATTTCAAAGATTTCATCCATAGTGGCCTCTTTCACCCCGGAAGTAATGTTTACCAGGATGTTTTTAGCGCCATAGATGTCGTTATCTTCGAGCAAGGGCGAGCGCAGCGCCTCATCAGCAGCGCGGAAGGCGCGATTTTCGCCCTCTACAGCCGCAGTACCCATGATGGCCACACCAGATCCGCGCATGGTGGTGTTCACGTCTTCAAAGTCGACGTTTACATAACCTGGAACGGTAATGATCTCGGCAATGCCTTTGGCGGCAGTGCAAAGAATGTTATCGGCCTGGCTGAAGGCTTGAGAAATGCTGAGGTTGCCGTAGATATCCCGCAACTTGTCGTTGCTGATGATCACCAGACAATCCACATTTTTACGCAGGTCCTCGAGACCTTCCAGACCATTTCCTACACGGGTCTTGCCCTCGAAAGTGAACGGCAGCGTGACGATGCCCACCGTAAGGATACCCAGTTCCTGGGCAGCTTTAGCGATAATAGGTGCTGCACCGGTACCGGTACCGCCTCCCATACCTGCGGTGATGAAGGCCATTTTGGTGCCGTCTTCCAGGAAGCGTTTGATGTCTTCCAGGCTTTCAATGCAGGCTTGCTTGCCCACACTTGGCTTGGAGCCGGCGCCACGTCCTTCCGTCAGGATTTGGCCGAGTGAAATTTTGTTTGGCACAGGGCTTAGTTGCATAGCCTGCGCGTCGGTATTGCAGATGGCGTAATCCACGCCGACGATGCCTTGTTTGTACATATGGGTAACAGCATTGCTGCCGCCACCACCAACGCCGATGATTTTGATGATGCTAGGCTCATCTTTTGGCAAATCAAAAAGCATAATATAGTTCTTTTTTAGCGTTATCAGTTAAATAGACATTGGACTATTGGACGTTGGACATTGGACTTTTTGATATTGGAAATAGTCCATTGTCTATCGTCCAGCTGTCCATCGTCACTTCTTGTTGAAATCCATATCCGGTTCAGCTTCGAACCATTCTTTGGTCTTTCTGAACACATTGTCGAACCAGGAAGCTCCTTTTTCTTCCGAAACATTAGAAGGTTCCTTTGTTTCTTCCTGAACGGAGGAGACGGTTTCTTCTTCCTGGAGTTTGGCCGGATCAAGATCCTGCAGGCCGCGGAGCAACAAGCCGATGGCTGTGCTGAAGATCGGACTGCTGACGGACTCATGATAGCCATGTGCCAGATGCTCCACCGGGATTCCGATTCTGCATGACATTCCGGTATGGAATTCGGTCAGTTTATCCGTGTGGGCCAGCAGGGCGCCGCCGCCGGTGAGCACAATGCCCCCGATCAGTTTGCGCTCATAGCCGCTGCGCCGGATTTCCCAAAGCACATAGTCCAGCACTTCCTCCATACGCGCCTGAATGATGCGCGCAAGATTTTTCTCGCTGATTTCCTTGTGTTCGCGTCCTTTCAGGCCTGGAATGGTGATGATCCGATTGTCGAATACTTCACTGGCCAAGGCTGATCCGAATTTGACTTTCAACTTTTCTGCCTGGGGTTGCATCACCGTGCAGCCCTCTTTGATATCCGCTGTGATCACATTGCCACCGAAGGGAATGACTGCTGTGTGGCGAATAATGCCTTCGTGGAAAATGGTGATGTCTGTAGTGCCTCCGCCGATATCCACCAGCGCTACACCGGCCTGTTTTTCCTCCTCGGAAAGTGTGGCATCGGCGCTGGCAATAGGCTCAAGAGTGAGATCAGCCACTTTCAAGCCTGCTTTTTCAATACAACGGAAGATGTTATTGACGGCAGTAATCTGTCCCGTTATGATGTGAAAGTTGGCCTCCAGACGTACCCCGCACATGCCCACCGGATCGGTGATGCCTTGCTCGGAGTCTACCGTGAACTCCTGCGGAAATACGTGAATGATCTTGTCACCGGGAGGCAGCACCAGCTTGAACATGTCGTTCACCAGCCTGTCTATGTCGCGCTGTGCGATCTCCGCATAGTCGCTGTCGCGGGTGAGAATGCCGCGATGTTGCAGGCTTTTGATGTGCTGACCGGCAATGCCGACATGTACCGAGCGGAACTTCATGCGTGCGTTGCGCTCACAGATTTCCACTGCTTCGCGAATGGCGCCAACTGTTTTTTCGATGTTGGATACCACGCCGCGCAGCACTCCGGCACTTTCTACCTTGCCAATTCCGATGATTTCAAGTTTGCCGTGCGTGTTTTTCCGCCCGGCAAGGCAGCAAACTTTTGTCGTCCCTATGTCAAGGGCAACGACCACATCGTGGGGTTGTGGGATAAACTCCGTCATAATGTGTTAATTTTAAATGTTCTGAGTTTCGGTGTTAATGGTTCGTGGATACCCAATCGGCGGACGAAACTCTTCCCCGCGTCAAAGGTATTTATTTTAAATATTTTGTGTCAAAATTTTTGTTTCATTTGTTTTATTTTTTATTGGGTGAGTTTTCTATCGTTTACATACCACCTGACCACTGTATTTCAGGTTGATGGTGCTGTATTTGTTCCAGCCTTCATAGGGCATTCCTTCCTTGTAAAAAATCTTCAGTCTTTGCAGCTTGTCTTCCAGTTTCCGTGCCGATCCAAGGATAATTTTCTGATCCCCTATGAGCGGCACCAGCACAAACTCTCCGGTGTTGGTGACGTGGATTTGCTGAATGAAAGCATGAAAAAAATCGTCCGCCAACAGTGTCTGAGTAATTTGGTACAAGTCTTTCAAACTGCTTTTTCTCTTTTCCCGGAATTCCGGGGTATACGGAGCAATATTGCCGGTAGCTACGATCACTCTTGCTGCGAAATTTTTGGAAGGAGGCATCTTTTTGCCTGAAGCATCCAGATAATAGTTGTTTCCCTGATTATCCAATACTCTCAACAGCGGCTCCCTTTGCACCACATCTATGTGTACCTGGTTGTTTTGATCAATGTAGGCATCTGCATCTTTCACAAATGGGTCCATCTCCAGTACACGTTCCATTCGCTCCACATCCAGGCTGGCCAACTCGGAGTTTTCCAGGTCATTGCCAAAAGCTTTTACAAGCATCTGGCGCACATCATTCTCGCTGATCAACTTATCTCCTCCCGGCAGTTCTTTTACCTCCACCTGCAGCCCTTCCACAAATGTGTTGGCCTTCCTGTTGCGCGCTATGAGCCAGATCATTCCTGTTATGAACAGAAATAACAACCAGGCGAGGCGCGTGTATGGAATGCGAGGCAGTAGCACGGTTAATGTTTGAGGGGTTTGAGGGGTTTGAAGGACGGGGGCCCTGTTTATTAGGATAAAAGCGTTTGTTTAATTGGTTCGATGAGGGTGTCAATGTCGCCGGCGCCCATGGTAAGCAGGAATTCCGGTTTTTGATGTTTTAAATGGTCGATGAGTTCGTTTTTTTGAATGAGCTGTTTGTTGGCCAGGGTCATCTTTTCCAGTAGCATTTCCGAGGTAATGCCTGGAATTGGTTGTTCGCGGGCCGGGTAGATGGGCAGCAGGATGCATACGTCCAGTTTATCCAGTGCTGCTGCAAATGCATCGGCGAAATCGCGGGTGCGGGTGAACAGGTGTGGCTGGAAAATCCCTGTCAATTTTTTGTCCGGGTACAAGGAACGGGCGGCCTGAATGGTAGCCTCCAGTTCTGCAGGATGATGGGCATAATCGTCTACGTACACCACCTCCCTTGATTTGAGAATGGTTTCGAACCGACGCTTGACTCCTTTGAACGCTTCCAATGCCTTTGGAATGTCTGTCGAAAATCCGCCGGCTCCAAGTGTAGCTGCAATGGCTGCCGTGGCATTCAGCACGTTGTGCCATCCCGGGTAATTCAACCGGAGTGCAGGCCAGTCGACAATGGTGGATTTCAGTCCAAAAACGGTTTGTCCGTTTTCAACGTGCACATTAACAGCTTCGTAGTAGCCCTCTTCAATCCCGAAGCTGAATACTTTCCTGCCACTGGCTTCCAATTCAGCCGCCACATCGTCTAGGGGTAGTCCGTGTTTGTAAATCAGGACGCCACCGGGTTTGATTTGGCGGATGAACTGCTTGTAGGATTCCACCACGGCTTCCGGGGTACCATAAATATCAAGATGGTCTGGATCCAGGGAGTTCAGCACGGCAACATCAGGGTGCAGGTGCAGGAAGCTGCGATCGTATTCATCAGCTTCCACCACCACCCATTCGCTTTTGCCTTCCACGAAATTGCTGCCCAGATTGCCGGAAATGCCGCCAACGAAAGCCGTTGCATCCACACCGCAGGCGCGCAGCAGATGGGCTGTCATGGTGGAGGTGGTGGTTTTGCCATGCGTACCGGCAATGGCGACGCATTTTTTGGCTTTGCTGATGATGCCCAGCACCTCGGCACGTTTCATGAGCGTATACCCTCTTTCCTGGAACCAATTCAGCTCCCGGAGATCTTTGGGCACTGCAGGCGTCCAAACCACCAGATCAACGCCCTCCGGGATGATAGACACATCGTCTGTGTAATGCACGTGCATACCCTCGGCGGTCAACGCCCTGGTCAGGTCGGTTTCCGTGCGGTCGTACCCATGCACTTCTGCCCCATGAAGACAGAAATACCGGGCCAGCGCCGACATCCCGATGCCGCCTATGCCAATGAAATACACTTTTTTGATGGCGTTGAAGTCCATGATGCTATCCTGCGTTGCCGCTTATTTTTTAACCAGTTTGAGTATTTCCTTTTGGCCGCCGCGATTCATTTCAAACTCCAGGGCGGTTCCGTTGACAGTCAGCATTTTGACCATGATTTCCATTTTTCCGGTTTCTGTGGTGTACAGTTTGTCTTTATCGGTGCGCCAGATACCGCTTTGATTTTGCTCTCCGAAGCTGGCCGAGTAAGAGCCGTCTTCTTTGAATTCGAACTGCACCCGGGTGGCGTCAATATCGCTGGGTTTATCCATGATCAGCCATTCCCTGCCCTGCCATTGCCCGATCAGCACCGGGTTTTTGTCGTTGACTTTCTGGCAGGCAGTGAAGGCCAAAAAGGCTATCAGAAGCAATGAGTATTTCATGTGTTCGAGTTATTTAGTGGCTTTATTTTCAGCAAGTTTCAACGTTTCGCGGGCAATGGCTTCGGCGGCATTTGGCCGACCCATTTGTTGTATGCTTTCCCCCAGACTGAAGGCGAGGGCTTCGCTTTCCAGGATGAGTTTCACTTCCTGCAGCATTTTTTCACCGGCATCGGCATCTCTCACTAGTCTGGCGGCGCCTTTTTCTACCAGCGCCAGTGCGTTTTTGGTTTGATGATCTTCTGATACATTAGGCGATGGCACCAGCACTACCGGTTTGCCCACCAGACACAATTCACTGATACTCAGTGCGCCTGCTCTGGAAACCACCACATCGGCAGCAGCGTAGAGCAGATCCATGCGATCTATAAAAGCCCGGCACTGCACATTGGGTAATTTTGCCGTTTCCATGGCGGTATATTCATATTCATAGAACTTGCCGCACTGCCAGATGGCCTGGATATCTGTGTTTTGCTCAAAGAACTCCACGTTGTCGCGCATGGCATTGTTCAGGGTTCTGGCGCCCAGACTACCGCCAATAATGGCGATGGTTTTTTTGTTTGGATCCAGATTGTAATACCGAATGCCCTCCTCTTTTTTCCCTTCCAGATGCAGGATATCGGCCCGAACCGGATTCCCGGTAAACACGATATTATCGGCCGGGAAAAACTGCTCCATGTGATCATACGCCACACATATTTTTTTCGCTCTGCGCCCCAACAACTTATTGGTCACTCCTGCAAACGAATTCTGCTCCTGAATTAAGGTGGGTATCCCTGCCCGCTGTGCAGCACTTACAACCGGACCACTCGCATATCCACCTGTTCCCACCACCACATCGGGCTTGAAGCGCCTTACAAGACTTCTTGCCCGCCACAAACTTTTGAGGAGTTTGAACGGGAACGAGAGATTTTTCAAACTCATGCTCCGTTGAAACCCCGCCACCGGAAGGCCTTCAATGTCATAGCCCGCCTTTGGCACCCGCTCCATTTCCATCTTACCACTGGCGCCAACGAACAGGAAGGTCGCATCCGGACGCAACTTCTTAATGGCATCTGCAATAGCAATGGCCGGGAAAACGTGGCCGCCGGTACCGCCTCCAGTGATCATTATTTTTAATGTTTCGTTGTTCATGTTGTAGTCACCAAGGTTAGGAAAGGTGATTATTCGAGACTCTCAATGTATTTGCTCACGCTCAGGATCATCCCCAGCGAAATGCAGGTAAACAATACACTGGTTCCGCCCATGGACACCAGTGGCAGGGTTAGACCCGTGGCAGGTACCAGGTTCAGGTTCACCGCCATATTGGCCAATGCCTGAACGGTGAGCATCAGGCTTAATCCAATAGCCAGAAACGCCCCGAATGCCTTGGGACTTTGGGTTACCAGTCTGACGTTTCGCAGAAAGAGCATGACGTACAAGGCCAGTATGATCAACCCGCCAATCAGCCCGTACTCTTCGCATATGATGGCATAAATGAAGTCGGCATTGCAATACGGCAGATAATGCCGCATCATGGAATTGCCCGGGCCGTTTCCAAAAATTCCGCCCTTGGCAATGGCAATCTTGGCCTGTTGCACCTGATAACCACCGTCTTCGTCGTGCAGGAAGGTTTGCACCCTACTTTCCCAGGTATTTACCCGAACCAAATCCAATTCAGGGTAGACCTTCCCTATCCCCACCAATATGGCAAACACCAGTATCCCCAAAAACATCATCATGAGTATGTACTGGGCGCTCACCCTGCCCATAAACATCAACAGGATGCAGGTCACGAACAGAATCATGGCCGTGCTCAGGTTGGAAGGGGCAATCAGTCCGCATACCAGCACCACCGGAATGATAATGGGGAAAAATGCCTGTCGCAGACTGGTGATATACTCCTGTTTAATGGTCAATGCCCTCGCCACGTATATAATCAGGGCAATTTTCGCCATTTCAGAAGGCTGGAAACTGATGCCGGCCAGACTGATCCAGCGGTTGGCATCGTTAATGTTTTTGCCAAAAAACAGGGTAAAAATCAGCAGCGGCACCGTCAACCACAACATCGGTCGGGCAAACTGCTGGTATCTTCTATAATGCACCAAATGGCACAGATACACCAGGAACAACCCAAAAGCCAGCTTCACCATGTGTCCCACCAGCATGCCAGTGGTATTGCCGCCACGCGACCGCCAGGCCTCCCACCCGGAGGAGGAGAACACAGCCAGCAGGCTGAACAGACTCAATACGGCCACGATCATCCAAATGGTGCGATCGCCCCTGAGTTCTGCTGCTATGCGGTTACCGAGTGACATGTTGTTCGAGTTTCTGAGTGTTTGAGTGTGCGAGTTTTCGAGTTTTCGGGCGTCTGGGTGTGCGTTTGCCTTCGTGTCTTAGCGCCTTCGTGTCTTCTTGTCCTTCCTGTCCTTCTAACTAACTTAGCGCCTTATAAAAGTCCAGGTAATGGGCTGCGGCTGCTTTCCAGCTGAATTCCGCAGCCCGGTATTTTAAACGGGTGGGTTTATTGGGATCGTTTTTATAGACATTCATTCCATTTTCAAATACTGTTCTGAGGGTGGAGGCTTCAAAATCAGGGAAATAGAAGGCCTCCTCTCCACCGATTTCCGGTAAACTGCAGCGGGTCGACAGAAAAACCGGTTTTCCCATAGCCATTGCTTCTACCACCGGTAATCCGAATCCTTCGGATAAGCTTGGAAACAACAGCGCTTCGCAGGACTGGTAATAAGCCCACTTTTCTGCTTCACTGATTGGGCCTACGAAATGGACCCGTTGTTCAACGCCCCACCTGGCGGCCTCTTCCAGGATCGTTGCCTGATACCCCCGACTGTCGGGTCCGGCAATGAGCCAGTCGTATGCCTTTTGTTCGGCCAGCAGGGGCATCAATACAT
>JADZFI010000300.1 GCA_020850025.1 Saprospiraceae bacterium | reverse complement strand
TTGAGGCCCCAACCGCAGCTTGTGACGAAACAACTGTGGTGGGTATTGGCAGAGACAACCCTAACGACTGCTATTATGGCAATGCAGCTACCTGCGAGTTTGCAGGCGTAACATGGGTGAGAGCAACAACTTTTGACGATGGATCTTTCGACTTGTGCAGCAATATCAAGTTTACAATCCGCCGGGCAGCTCCATACAGCGATTGTATCAATGACCTCGACAACACGCCTTGTCCTGGCAATCCATTGGGCATGAGCGAATTTGAAACCGCTACGGCAGAATCAGACTCTATCAAGTTTTACTGCTGTGAGGTAGGTACCGAACTGAAAGTTATTCTGCGGGTGTATCAATTGAACCCTGACGGAACGATCTCCACGCTGCCTGACGGCACACCGATCTACAACGAGTGCGAGGTACTGGTACAAGTGCAAGACAACCTGAGACCGGTTTGTGAGGCTCCGTTTAACGTAACCGTTAACTGCGAGAACTTCGATCCAAGTCTGTGGACATACGGTAAACCAAATGTGACCGACAACTGCTGTCTGGATACAGGTGTGGAATACCAGGGTCAGAAAGGCCTTACGCACTCCGTGAACTACAACCAGTTCGACTCCGTTTGCAATAAAGGCACCATTATCAGGACATTCCGCGTAACCGATTGCCATGGCCAGACTACTCAGTGCACCCAGCGCATCATTGTCAACTACCATCAAAATTACTTCATCAAATTCCCTGATGATGCAGTAGTGAATACCTGCGATGGAACGGGTTTGTATGGCGAACCACAATTATTCGGAGAAGATTGCGAACTGCTGGGCGTAAGCTATCAGGACCAGGTGTACACGGTAGTACCAGATGCATGCTTCAAGATTGAGCGCACCTGGAAAATCATCAACTGGTGTACCTATAACCCTGCAGACGGTTGTATCGTAGTACCCAACCCTACGCCACACCCGAACAGCACCCATGCCAGCAACAATCCGGGGCCTATTGTATCACCTCAGGGTACGCTGGCTCCTTGGGCGCCAACAGTTGTGAAGATTACGCCTAACGACCAGGCGGCTACCAACTACAGCATCTACTGGAATCAGAATGCCAATTGTTATGAGTACAAGCAGATCATCAAAATTGTGGATCATGTGGCGCCACAAATGACCTGCCCGGCCAGCCCGATTGAGTTCTGCGACTTCAGCTCTAACGATCCGACACTCTGGAACGAAAGCTACTGGTGGGAACAGGCTATACAGTCGAACGACATGAACGAAGCTCCGGTAGACCTGACCATCACGGCAACCGATCTTTGTTCCGGCGCTAATCTGAACATTCGCTACTTGTTGTTCCTCGATCTGGACGGCAACGGCAGCATGGAAACAGTGGTAAGCAGCACCAACGCACCTGCTGCCGGAACGGTGAACTTTAATAATGCCAATACGCCGAATTTCTCCGGTGTTACTCCGCGGACATTTGACGAACGCGCTGTTGCTCCCAACCAGAAATATCGTTTCGGCATGGAAACCACAGTAAACGGAACCACGGTTACGGCCTCTGTTCGCTGGAACACACCGGTTACACCAGGTCTGTACAGCCTCCCGCAGTTACCATACGGCACGCACAAGATCAAGTGGATTGCCAGCGATGGCTGCGGTAACGAAAGCGTTTGTGAGTATGAGTTCAGCGTGAAAGACTGTGAAGCACCTACAGTGGTGTGCATGAACGGTCTGACGGGCAACCTTACTCAAATGCAGATGATTACCCTGTTTGCAAGCGATTTCCTCTTGCACGCCGACGATAACAGCACGCCAGACGACTTCCTGACTTTTGGTGTACGCAAATGCGGCCAGGGCACAGGATTCCCGCTGGACGGAAACGGAAACCCACAAATCAGCATCACTTTCGATTGCAACGAACTGGGTCCTCAATGTGTAGAACTCTGGGGTATGGACGCCTTCGGCAATGCCGACTACTGCGAAACCTACATGATCATCCAGGACAATGGAGGCAACTGCGGAAATGCTTCTGCAACGGTGGCTGGTCTGTTGAAAACGGAAATGAACGACGGACTGGAAGAAACAGATGTAGAACTGGCTGGACCGGTGTTCAACCTCTTCGATATCACAGACCAGGATGGCCACTTCTCCTTCCAGAACGCGGTGCCGATGAGCATGAACTACACCATCACGCCAACGAAGGATGACAATCCTCTAAATGGTGTGACCACGTTCGACCTGGTATTGATCAGCAAGCACATTCTTGGTCTGGAGCCTTTGAACTCTCCATACAAGATGATTGCTGCAGATGCCAACCGCTCAGGAAGCATTACCACGTTTGATATCGTTGAACTGCGCAAACTGATTCTCGGTATCTACACGGAACTGCCTTCCAACGAAAGCTGGCGTTTCGTAGACAAGTCCTTCGTATTCCCGAATCCGGCCAATCCGTTCCAGACTTCGTTCCCTGAAGAGAAAACCGTGCTTGACATTCAGGCCAATGCCATGGCTGATGACTTTGTAGGGGTTAAAGTGGGCGACGTAAATGGTTCTGCCATTGCCAACTCGCTGATGAGTGCTGAAGAACGCAGTGCAGGTGCTCTGCTCTTTGATGTGGACGATCGCGATGTAAAGGCTGGTGAGGTATTTGAACTGAAGTTTAAAGCTGCAGAAAAAGTGGCAGGATATCAGTTCACCCTTCACTACAACGATCTGGATCTGGTAGATGTGACGCCTGGCCCGGGTATGAAATCCGAGAACTTCGGAACATTCGCCACAGAAAATGCCATCACTACCTCATTTGATGGTAATACACAAGGTGAATTCACCCTGAAGTTTAAGGCACGCAAGGCCGGCGAACTGAGCAAAATGATCGGTATCTCCAGCCAAATCACCAAGGCAGAGTCTTACCAGTATGTTGATGGTGACGGCAAGAATATTCAGCGCCAGGATGTTGCCCTTCGCTTTAACGGCAAGAACGGCAGCACCATCAGCGGTGTAGGATTCGAACTGTACCAGAACCAGCCTAACCCGTTCGTAAATCGCACGCTGATTGGATTCCACTTGCCGGAAGCTACTTCAGCAACCTTGTCCATCTTTGATCAGGCCGGACGTCTGGTGTACAGCCAAAAAGGAGACTTCCCGAAAGGTTACAACAGCATTCCACTTGATCGGGCATTGATCAACGCCAACGGTGTACTGTACTACAAACTCGAAACCGCTACTGACAGCGCAACGAGAACGATGATTCAGGTGAAATAAAGCACCATTTACCCGGGGATTTGAGACCGCGAACCTTGCGGCCACCGGTTTCAGATCCCCGGCTTTTCAAAACTCCCGAAAAGCCAAATGGAAACATTTTTTGAATGGTACAAATAAACCAACGGAACAACCGAAAACTAAACAGCCGTAAATCCCCTGGAAGAACCACCCAACATTTACGAAAAGTTGCTCTTTTCAGCAGTCGTGGGCGTTCCAAAAAGTTGGAGCGTCCATGACTAAAAACAGCAATCGATAATATAAATATCCGCCATCAGGATAATCGAAGGGCCATTACCTTTTTATGCCCGTTCCCTTCAGGGCGCGCTTTCCTAATCCACTTTTTTTTTATTCCTACCGCATTAATCTCCCGGTTTAATCTCGTGAAGGACGGTCAGGCAGCAAAAGGGCTGTCTGGCCGTTTTGCTTTCAGAATCAATAAGGATTGAAGCAGATTTAATTTACTGCCATTTAATCAGCTGGATCAGCTTTTTGGCGTTTTCAACATTGGAAAACTCTGCTTCCAGAACGGATTTTCTCTCGGCAATTTTCCCTTGCTCAAAAGGTGCGTTGATCAGGGCTTCAATGGTTTGCCGAATTGCTGCAGCAGAGTTTCTCACATAACATAGCTTGGCCAGTCCGGTACCTCTCACCATAGGATCGTTGACGATGCAGAACCTTCCCCGGAACAATGCATTGATTAATTTGAGCTTTACGCCTGAAGATTGGAAGGAAATCAGCAGGTTAATATGTGCTTTTGATAAAAGCGAAGTCATCTGGGCCTCCTCCGGATTTTCCACCAGACGAATATGCTCATATTGCGACACCAATTCCTTGAGCCTGTCAGAAGGCGCCATGCCGGCAATGACCATTGGAATATCAAAATCGGCAAATACTTCCCGGATGATCCACATAGCCGCCAGTTCATTGTCTGGCACACTTAATTTGCCGTGAAAAAGCACGAACTCGCCTTTGCCCGACTGACTTTCAACTGCCTCGTTCGGATGGAAAGCCGGGATATAATGCGTATTTGCTTTCAGCGCCCGATAATACGCTTCATCGGTACTGGAGATGGTGATGATTTCATCTGCATGAAGCACCACTTTGGGTTCAATACGCTGCAACTTGATACTTTCGGAGAAATAGTAAGCTTTTTCCAGCGGAGCAGTGGCCGGCGTAAGTTGGGAAAGACTCTCGTAATACTGCCATTCAATATTGTGCATCCGAATGAGCTTGTGCCGACTTTTCAGGCTGGGATGCCAGATTAATCCTGCCGTATGCATACCTTCAAACAGGATCGGATATTGGTCCTTTTTCAATCGTTTGAGCAAAGCGCTGCTCTGACGGGTACGCATGATAAATGGCAGGAGACTTGCCTGGTAGAAAACAGACCTGCTGCGTTTGTAATAATAAATTTCATGGCAATAATTGGCAAGCTCAGGCTGAGGCTTGCGATCGCCGTATTGATAGCAATGCAGGATGACCTTTACCCCTTGTGCATGGAGCGCTTTTATTTGATTAAAAATGACGATTACGCCACCGTAGTTTGCCGGATAAGGGATGTCGAACGAAATAATGTGTAAATACATGGAAATGGCTGAAAAATAAACTCCCCCAAAGGTATGTTGTTTTCACGGCGCCTGTAAAAAACCGTATAAAAATTGGATTATGTACATTGGTAAAACATTTAATTCAAGCCGCCAACCGATGTTTTGTGAAGGCGCCCATTTGAACAAAATCTGAAAAAAAAATTACTTTTATTGCTTGCTATTTGCCTCAACATTCGCATACCTTAGGGAAATTTTTCGACCCATATCTTTCACTAAACATTTTGCATATGAATATCACATTCGAAGAGTTGCGCCGGATCAAGCATGCGCTTCCACATGGCAGTATTGCCAGAATTGCGCAGGAATTGAACCTTGAGGAACAAACCGTCAGAAATTACTTCGGAGCCCACCAGTATAAGGATGGTGAAGTGGTGGAATTCCACCTGGAACCAGGCCCAAATGGAGGTATTGTTCATATTGAAGATACCACGATTCTGGAACGCGCTCAGCAGATTCTGGCTGAGCATAATCTCTCCTAGCAAATAACCATTACCAACACTTACCATTAAGATATTTCAGTTCATGCCCACACGGCATGAACAACAAAGGGAAGCCGATCTCCATTAATCGCGGCTTCCCTTTTCTTTTTCCATCCGGTATTCATTCGTTTTTTTAACATTGCGGCCCTTCTACAACATCAAACCTAGCTGTTAGTGATATGTCTGCTACGCAATCAAACGTCAAAATTTTAAACGCCGCTGTCATCGTTGCCGCTCTAGGCTACTTTGTCGACATCTACGACCTCCTGCTCTTTGGATTTGTCCGGGTAAAAAGTCTGACAGATCTGGGCTTCAGCGGGCAGGATCTTACAGACAAAGGCCTGTCGCTCCAAAACTGGCAGATGTTTGGTATGCTCGTGGGCGGCATTTTATGGGGGGTATTAGGCGATAAACGCGGTCGGGTGAGGGTTTTATACTTTTCCATTGCCTTGTATTCATTGGCCAACATTCTGAATGGATTTGCCACCGGTTATCTGGATTATGCTTATTACCGTTTTATTGCCGGGGTTGGTTTGGCCGGGGAACTGGGGGCTGGTATAACGTTGGTTGCCGAAGTGTTGCCTAAACACAAACGCGGCCTGGGTACCATGCTGGTAGCCACCATTGGACTTACCGGCGCCTTGCTGGCCTGGGTGATTGAACGCTATTTCCCCTGGCGCGAATGTTATTTTATCGGGGGTGGACTTGGTGTATTGCTCCTGATATTACGGATCAGCGTATCGGAATCCGGTATTTACCAACAGGTAAAGGAACAAACACATATTAGCAGAGGCAGATTCCTCGCCTTATTTACCAGTCGTGATCGCCTGATCCGATTCCTCCGCTGTATTTTCATCGGTACGTCAACCTGGTTTGTAATAGGTGTATTGGTGTTTTTCGCCCCTGAGTTCGGCAAGGCAAAGGGCCTGGACGGCATACTGGCTTCCAATGCCATTGCCATTGCCTATATCGGGTTGATACTGGGCGATCTGGTTTCAGGAATATTAAGCCAAATATTGCAAAGCAGGATAAAAGTGATGGCGCTCTTTTTGGGGCTTGATGTACTTGCTGTGATCGGCTATCTGACCCTGCCTTTCAGCTCTCCAACCATGTTCTACCTCGGGCACTTCATCCTGGGATTCTCTGTAGGCTTTTGGGTGATTTTCGTCACCATCGGCGCGGAGCAGTTCGGCACCAACCTTCGATCCACTGTGGCCACTTCAGTGCCCAATTTCGCCCGGGGCATGCAGGTACCCATCAATGAATCTTTTAAATACCTTAAAAACCCGGCGGTTACCGGAAGCGTGATCACTGCAGGTTATATTGTAGGAGCAGTTTGCCTGGCTATTGCATTCATAGCGCTTTGGGGCATGAAAGAAACCTTCCACCAGGATCTGGATTACGTTGAGGAGATTTAATGGTGAACCAATAAACGAAGCAAGAGCCATCCTGAAATTTGGGGGGGGGCTTGTTTCGTTTTGGGCATTGCAGAGAAGAACATCTGCTGAGGTCCAACCTTGCCTCGGAAATTGGACATCTGTCGAGGTCAGCAACCCTATTCCATAAAAAAAACATGAGCCACCCCGGAACTTGGGATGACTCATGTTTCAAATAGCCATCTGTACTTTCTGCACTAATTAGTGTGCAATCACCACTGGCTTCATGGTAGAACCTTCTGAAGAGCGGATCCACAGGTGGTATACACCGGAAGGCACATTGGTTACATCCAGACGCATAACGCCGTTTTGGAAGTTGCGCTCAACCTGTGAGCCGTTCACCAACCGGCCTTTGCCATTTACCAATGATACTGCAACGGAAGGATTCACTGCATCCAGTTTCAGCTCCAGGTTGATGTAATCGTTGGCCGGGTTTGGCGTAATGTTGATTTTGCTGTCGGCAAGTGCTTTTGGCTCGGCAGTTTTTGAGTCTGGGTTAAAGCCTTCGAGTTGCAAACGCTGTACGATTTCAGCGCCTGTCCAGCCACCATAGAGCTGGTCAATAATTACAGGCGTTGTTGGGTAGGTATTAAAGGAGGCGTAATTTACTTCAGCACTGCCGAGAAGGCGTATGCTGGTACCAATTCCCGCTTCAGTACCGTCGTAAAGTATGGCCACGTAATATCCAATGTTTGGCTCAAGGTCAATGCCATCCTGGCCGCTGCTCAGGTCGGTCAGTGGAACATGGATCAGATCACCAGCAACTTCGTTGCCAGTCATTTCGTACTCCACATAGCTGATCAGGCCAGCACCGAGATCGTCAACAAAGCTGGTGGAAAGATCGCCTGCGCCATCGCCATCCACGTCAGCTTTGTACACCGCAACACCGACAATATTGGCACTTGGTTCGCCAGGCACCACAATATCTGCAGCATTGGTAACACCGAAAGTGGCATAGGTAGCTCTGGAAGGAGCATCGCCAGTAAGAACGAGGCCACCGTTTTGCATAGTGAAACCAGCGAGGGCAAAAGTTGCATCATCAGGACCTACACCGCTCGGATCCACCACGAGATTGTCGGTGGCAAAGGTGTAATTGGTGTGCTCGAAGTAGCTGAATACCGTGTCAATTGACTCAGTGTACTTGTCGTTGGTGAAACGAACGGTGTGTTTGCCCAATGCCGGAGGAGCATAGAAGGACGGGAAAACAATGAAAGAGTCAACGCCTGGCTCACAAACCGGCATGTTGTAATTCAAGGTACCGATCAGCGCGCCGCTAGGATTGAAAACCTCAGCCTTGATGTTTACATCGGTCTGAGTAGCTCCGGAGCGGTTGTTGTAATTTACCGTGATAGCTTGCATGGTGTCCACCTGGCTCAATGGAGTGGCATACATGGAGGCAGAAGTAGCCCCGGTAAGACGTGGGAAGGAGAAGCAAACAGTTACGGTTTCTCCCGCTGCCAGGGCGCCGTCAATGGCTTCGCCGGTCGCACGCTCAAGGAAAATTGCCGGAATAGTTGCGGTGGAAGTGCTATCAAGACCCGACATACCGCCCAGGAACTGGGTAGCATTAGCGTAAGTGGTGCAAGGACCATCCTGTGCATTGGCATAGTGGTTAAGGATAATGGCAGCCTTAGCGCCTGCTTTTGCAGCCCAGGAAACCTTTACGGAAAATCCGCAGGTACCACGGCGAATCAGGGCGATCTTGCCCGCCAGTGCAGATGCATTGGTCAACTGGCTGCACCCAATGGAATCATCCGCCCAAACAACTTCTCCACACAGTTCCTGGGTAACATCAGCGCCCCACTCCGTCTGACCGATCCACTGGCAAACGCCAGGATCTGCGCCGTGAACGAGTGATTGAGCGATACTGGCAGGAGAGGTGATTTGCACCACAAAACCATCATCGTCGGTACCCAGAACCTGTGCCTGAGCAACTTGAACCATTCCAAACATCATCGCTCCA
>JADZFI010000299.1 GCA_020850025.1 Saprospiraceae bacterium | reverse complement strand
TTGGACTGTTGGACATTGGACGTTGGACTTGGGCTCGATTACGCTTGTATGCTCTATGTCCCCCGAGCTAAAGTCCAAGGTCCTTTGTCTAACAGTCCAACGTCCAGAAAAAAGGTATAATCAATTAAAAATCAAGGCGTTAAAATCACCTTAATCACAAAAATCACCTCAATCACAGTAAATATTTCCACGCCCTATTTGCAATATTCAAATCGGGAACCTATCTTTGTATAGTATGTTAACTGCTTTAATCTTTTAGGGGACTTATTTTCAGGTATGGCGTAGGTAGGCAAAAAACGGTTTGTCTTAACAACGGGTACTTAATCTTAACATCCTCGCGATAATCACGCTAATCCAATATCTACTTGCAGCCTAATAATGAAAAGTATGGGTTGTATCGGGTAATCGGTACGGCCAGACACCCTATTTTTTTACCCTAAACTTTTTTCAACAATGAAAAACTGGTTATTATCAACGCTTCAACGCTTCAACGCTTCAACGCTTCAACGCTTCAACGCTTTGTTCCAGGTATCTTGAAGTATTCTTTCTGATTCTTACCTTGACCTTTACCAATTCAGTTCAAGCGCAGCAGACCCTTTGCCAGCAACTTGGCGGAAATTTCGTGCCTAACATTACTATTGGTGTAGATGAATCTTCCGTTACCTCAACATCTAGTCTACTAGGCATAGCGGGCTGGATCAATCAAAAAGTACTTATTAATGGCACTTTGGTAGTCAATTCGAATTTCCTGATCTCAGGATGCAGTCTAAAGATGGGTAAAAATGCGGTCATTCGGATTGATCCAAACATTACTTTTCAGTCGGTATTATCCAAGTATTTTCGATGTGGCAACGATTTTTGGAAAGGTTTTGTCGTTTTAGGGGGGACTGCAGATTTCTGGTTCAACCATATCGAAGATGCGTCTATTGCTCTTGATATCAAGAGTTCTTCTGCTAGTTTGATAGTGGTAGGGAATAAAATAAATCGCAATAACAAAGGCTTGTTTGCCGAAAATGTTGCAGTCAATGCAATAGTAGCCGCCAACACATTCGATTGTACCTCTCCATTAAACGGCTCAGTGTTACCATTCGCTTCTGCGGGAATAGAACTAATTAATTGCTCGGCAGTGATAGGAAGAACGGACAACGTACCGGCCTATAGAAATGTCTTCAGGAAACAAAATTTTGGAATAAAGCTCTCAAAGTCAACGGTAATCGTTGGGCTTTCAACCTTTAATAACAACGGTATTGGTGTTTCTGCAAATTCTTCCAGCAATGTCACGGTTAGGGGAGTAGACGCTGGGCTTACCACCAATACTTCATTGAACGGGAAAGATATTTACACAGAACGATCTAGTTTGAAGGTGTTTCATTGTTTACTGGATAGCTGTAAAGAAGATAATATCTCAGCATTAATGAACAAAAACCTCGAAGAAGTCCATGTTTTTGACAATACAATTCGTATACGAGGCACAGCATTCCCAAAGTATGGAATAAAATTAGATCGTACAACCACTGGACAAGACGATCAATTTCGAAATACAATTAGGCGAAACCGAATAGAGTTAGCTAATAATAAAGGATGGGGGGCGATTTATGTTACAGGTTTTCCTTCAACACGTGACAAAATGCTTATTGATTCAAATATTATAGATGTTGGTATTGGTCGCGATAAAAATTTTGTTAGTGTCTTTATTAGTTCTGCAGAAAACTTTATAATAACGCGGAATGGAATTACAAGCACAAATACTTATAGTACGGGGGATTTCCGGTGGGCTTTTTTTCTTACGAGCTCTATTAGTGATGCCGTAGGAAAAGGAAACCTGTTTTCCGGAAATAGTATCTCCGGAAACGGAGTCCCAGACAATGGTTGCTGTGCTGTCCATGCTGTAAATGCAGGGTCCTGGACAATATGTAACAATATGACTGATTTGACCTATAAAGGATTTCATTTTATAGGGGACAATGATACTTCAATATTTGCTCTAAACACAATAGGAAACCATGATTGCAGTCCGGATGCAGGTTTATTTAGCCGTGGCCTTGAAATTCATGGCGGAGATGGCGAATGGGGCAGGATTGGAGACCAAGTTTGTAGTGATAATACTTGGACAATACCGTCATATCCTGGATCAAGTTCAGAAACTGCATATCACCTGGGGGATGAAAGTTTTAGCGAGTTTTATGTTCCTGATATGAATGATCCTAACAAAGTGCCCACAGATCGATCTCCTGGAGGAGAGCAGTGGTTTAAACTGGGTCAGTGCCTACAAGCTCCGGATTGCAGTGGAAATATAGCCCCAAATATAGATGAATATGACGAATGGGTTCGGACAACATATCCAGTACCTCAAACACCATCTAGTTTAAGTGAATGGCAGGATACGAGGTCGCTTATTTCAAAATTAATGCGGTATCCATTGTTGGCAACTGGTGATATGTTGGCGTTTAAAAATGCGTATAGTCAAAGCTCTTCTATGCTTTTTGCTCGATTTGATTCATTAATGAACGCCTTGTCAGTTACAACAGCCAGTTCGCAGACTACTTTGAAAAATTTGGATATTAGTATTCAAGGAGTGCAAGCTCAGATAAGCGCATTAGATGCGTTGGTTAGCGACACTTCAACCATACCTGCCGGCTTGATGACAAGTCGTGCAACTCTGTTGAATGAGCTTGTTATACTTTCAAATCAGCGTAATTACCTTTTAGAGCAAAATTCAAGCGCAAAAGAGCCAATTCTTAATGCTCTTGAGGTGCTCAACAATACCCTGCCCGCTAATCAAGTATTTGAACAAAATCAAAAAGTGATCAATGCAATAGCAATTAATCAAGCACGAGGGTTAGCAATGTCTCAGCAAGACTCTTTAGCGCTTTACGCTATCTCTCAGCAGTGTGTCCAAATTGCCGGGCGTACTAAGGGAAGAGCTGCATCCATGCTACCGCCTGAATCCGGAGCGCATTATTGGGTAGAGCATGGTGATGACAGTGGTTGTCCGCCAGTTGAAGAAAGGAATATAACACAGCAAGCCAGTGAATTTTCTCTCTCTCCAAATCCATGCACATCGAATCTAAATGTTCACTTTAATTCACCCTTTGTTGGCAATATCTCGATTCTGGATGTATCTGGTAGAGTTGTTCAACAGCAAGTTGTCCATGAAAAACTACAAGTACTCAATATCTCAGTAGAGCAATTGAGCAATGGGGTTTACATTCTTGCCTGTAAAAATGCTACTGGAGAATTTTCTTCAAGCAGCAAATTCGTTGTCTTAAGATAACTTTTCCTTTTAACCAGCCATCAGCTTGATGCTTCAAGCTGATGGCTAAATTTTCTTCTAACAATGCAAAAAATATCGCAAATACTCATTGTTTTCATACTGCCAGTTTTCTGCAATGCTCAGGGCAAATACGATTACAACTGGGTAACCGGTTATGGAACCTTTGATATAAATTTTGGCGGCACAAAGATTGATTTCAGTACCGGATATCCCGTACTCGAGCATTTTGCCTTGCCCTTTCAGTTTGGGTTCAATATGCCTTGCAGTATCTCAGATATGGACGGGAAGCTACAATTTTATAGCAGCGGATGTAAAATTGCCAATTTCAATAATGAGGTCATGGAAAATGGGGATGATCTGAGCCCGGGTCCTTATCAAAGTATCGAATGCGATAATCCTATTTATGGTTACGATTCGTATCAGAATATGATGATACTCCCGCGCCCAGGGTATCTAAACCGATATGTTTATTTTCATCATACCATTGAATCTGATATTTCACAAGGAAAGATTTTGTATTCTGAAGTAGATATGAATTTCAACAATGGAAAAGGCAAGGTAATTCGGAAAAACCAGTTGTTACGCGGCCCGGTACTCAGAGAGAGGGCTATGACTGCCGTGAAACATGGCAATGGTCAGGATTGGTGGATAATAATTCCTCAGGAAAAAGTCAATATCTATAACTTGTATCTTCTGACCCCAGACTCCATCCAAGGGCCCTTTGTACACGATTGGGAAAACGCGGAGGCTGCGCAATATGAAAAATTCGGTCTGAACATTGTAATGTCTCCAGATGGGAAAAAGTTTGCACGGATGACTAATTCACATGTTTCAGTTCCAAAAATTTACCTCTACGACTTCGACCGGTGCTCTGGTACCTTTTCAAATGTACAAACGATCAGTATGCCGGATAGCATCGAATATTCCCCATGGATTGCGATTTCGCCCAATTCCAGATTTCTGTATTTGCAATCCGGGCAGATCAAATTATACCAATATGATTTATGGGCAAGTGACATATCTGCATCCGCCCAATTGATTGGAGTTTATGATGGATTTGTATCGCCCTTGGGTTTTTCAGGTGCCTTTAATGCCATGGCACTGGCGCCCAACAACAAAATCTACATGTGCTGCACTAGTGGAATTAACTATTATCATACCATTCATGCACCAGACAAACCAGGTTTGGCTTGTGACTTTAGGCAGCACGACTTAGAATTGCCCACGGTCAATAACAATCTAATGCCATTATATCCCAATTACCGTCTTGGCCCCATAGACAGCAGCAGCTGCGACACACTTGGCTGGGATAATTTGTGCGTTGCCTTTTTTCGCTGGGAGTCTATAGATACGCTCTCCCCATTAAAGATTGAGTTTACAGATCTCTCCTACTTTGAGCCGGCTGTTTGGTTCTGGGATTTTGGGGATGGAGGAGCAATGAGTCAGGAAATAAACCCTGTACACACATATACGGCTCCTGGTATCTATCAGGTTTGTTTAACAGTTTGTAATGCCAATACCTGTGATTGGGAGTGCAAGGATGTGGAGGTAAAAGCGGTGAGTACCGTCTCTGTGCATGGAGAAAAGGGAGAGTTAATCCTTTGGCCCAATCCGGTATCAGAC
Source organism: Saprospiraceae bacterium (assembly GCA_020850025.1). GTDB lineage: Bacteria > Bacteroidota > Bacteroidia > Chitinophagales > Saprospiraceae > M3007. Next base: position 2,111 of record JADZFI010000299.1, on the reverse strand, counting down.
AGATTACGCCTTCAGGTTGCAGGCAATGTTGGGTATCTGCAGGTTTTCAATGCCACTGGACAGATGATGTCGCAAAACCAACTTCCCGAATCTCAAGAAGAAGTATCAATAGATGTTCAAGCGTATCCACCTGGACTATACTATGTAAATCTTCAAACGAAAGACAGGGTTTTAAGTGGAAAATTCATTAAAAATTAGTACACATTCGCAGGAGGTTTGGTGAATTAGCTGAGCTTGTCGAGGAATTGACTGCACAGCCCAGCTAAAAATCAATCCTCCTCCTCAATCACAAACTCCGCATCCTTTTCCCAAATCTCCATTTCGCAGGGTTTGCAGTTGAATTTCAATTTGTACTCTACCTCGCCGTGTTTTAAGGTGAGGGGCTCTGCGAGTTTTTCACCCATGGTGTCGCGCTGGTAACGAGGGCATTTGCCCAGTTCGTACTTGACGCAGTATTTGGTCACCATGACCCTGGATTTGCCCGGATCCCACTGCAATTCAAACGCTTTTTCAATGTCGGTTACCCCGTGGCGCTGGTAAAAGGCGCGGGCTAACTGGTTGGATACATTATAGGTGTAATCCAGCTTCTTTACCGGGTAGGGGTGCTCTGTTTTGACAATCGGTATCTCCTCACGGCGGTATTCCTGTACGCGTACTTCGGCCAGTTGCTCCAGGGCGGCACGGCGTATTTCGTTTACTTTGGAATTGGGCAAAAACCAGTCCTGCGAGAAATCCACCTCAATGTGATCGGCTACAAACGGGGTGTTGCCGGTTTTAGCCAGGTTCTTTTTGATATTATCCAGCAGCCCTTCTGTGTTTTTGGCCGGTTCCTTGGGCATTTCCTGCCGGAAAGTGCAGGTATGGCCGTCTTCGTCGGTTACCTGCAGGCTGAATCCGTTTTCTGTTTCCGTAAAGTGCATGCTCACCCCGATTTTCCGCACGGCGCTGTTTTCATTTTCAATCATCCGGTTGAACTCGGCGTCGAGGTTGCGGTAAATTTCGGTGCCGATGGCTATAGGCTTCATCTCGTTGGGCACCACCAGGTCGTTGATGATGATGTTCACCAGTGCACCGTCGGCCAGGCCTTCCTCGTTGAGGAAGTAAAGCCCGTCGCCGTTGTTGAGCAGCTCGGCATTTTCAATCCGGTAGCCGTTGGCTTTTATTTCCAGCAACTTGCCTATGTATTGCCCCTTGGATTTGGGACTTTCCCAGGAGCCGATTTTTTCCCTGCGGTGATTGAGGAAATAATCCGTGTAGCCCCGGTTGAAACTACGGTCCAGCTCGGGCTCGAATTGGTAAAAAGTGCGTCCGGAGGAGGCCTTTTCGTATTGCTCAGGATGCGCCTCCAGGAAGGCGTCCAGGCGTTTGCGCAGGTAGGAGGTGTTGTTTTTTACGTAAACCAGGTCTTTTAACCGCCCTTCAATTTTAAAGGAACAAATGCCCGCCTTGATCATGTTGGGCAACTCGTCGCTCAGGTCCAGATCCTTGATGGAGAGCAAATGGCTGCTTTCAATCAGGGTTTCGCCTTTGCCGTCAATGAGCCGGTAAGGCAGGCGACAATTCTGGGCGCAGGAGCCGCGGTTGGCCGAGCGTTCGCCGTTGGCCACGCTCATATAGCAGTTGCCGCTGAACGACACACAAAGGGCGCCGGTGACGAAAAACTCCAGCTCCACATCGGTAGCCTGGTGGATTTCCCGGATTTGATCAATGTTGAGTTCGCGGGCCAGTACCACGCGTTTCATCCCGGCATCGGCCAGGAATTTCACATGGGCAGCATCGCGGTTATTGGCCTGCGTGCTGGCATGCAGGGCTATGGGCGGCAAGTCCATTTCCAGAATGGCCATATCCTGGATGATGATGGCATCCACGCCAATGTTGTACAGATCCCAGATCAGCTGGCGACAGGTTTCCAGTTCGGGGTCGTACAATATGGTGTTGACCGTCACCAGTACCTTGGCTTTGAACAGGTGGGCATAGCGGGCCAGTTCGGCAATATCCTCCAGGGAGTTGGTGGCATTCGTTCGTGCCCCGAATTGCGGTGCGCCAATATATACGGCATCTGCGCCGGCATTGATGGCGGCCATACCCTGGTACAGGTTCTTGGCAGGAGC